>JBOGFO010000552.1:0-10457 GCA_050743445.1 Acidimicrobiia bacterium | reverse complement strand
CTCACGTCCCTGATCCCGCCGCTCCCTAAAGAGAGCCTTGAGCTGTCCGATTGGCGCGAGGGCACCGGGTGAGCGGACCCTCCCAGGGGGACCGCCGTCGGCCGCTCTCGCCGTGTGCCTCCCCTCGGGTCCTCTCGCTCGCCCCCCCGTTCCTCAGGGCCGACCCGCCAGTAACGGTGGCCCAAGATGGCTGGGCTGTGGTCACGCCGTGGTCACGAACGAGAGCGTACGAGGCATAATCGAGCGTCACGAACGGCCCCACCGAAAGCGGGAAATGGCGCCTGACCAGGACTTTTGCGGACGAGCCGGCACCGGGCGGACGACCCTTGCCTGAGATCGAGTGCGGCGCGGCTAGATGGGTCAAGCTTGAGCACAGCGGGGAACCGGACGGTGTTGCCGTTGCCGTCGGCCGCCATGCAGAGCAGCACCGCGGGGCCCGCCCAGGAGGCGCTGATCCTTGGCGATCACGTACAACGCCCTGAGAGCTTGCTGGCTCACCTCAGCCGGGCCCCACTACGACATGGAACCGGACCAGTTCCCCGTACCCAACGTCTGAAAGACATTCGATCCTGGCCGGACCGACCCTGGTGACCTACTCGTCTTCATCGGCCTGGTCGAGAAGTCCCGCGAGGTAGGTGGCGGCTTCGGGCTGCCGCCGGCGAAGACGAGCGGAGTAGATGTCGGTCGTGGTGCTCGTCCGGCGATGGCCGCTCCGTTCGCTGGCCACCGTGACGGGGAAGCCTCCGTCGATCAGCTCGGTATTCATGAAGTGCCGGAGGTCCGTGATCCGGGTCGCGGAGATCCCGAACCTCTGGCAGAGCCGCTTGTACCACCGGGCGGTCGTCTCGGGGCTCCAAGGGGCAGAGCCGTCGGGCTCCTTGGAGAACAGGAACACATCGTCGGGAAGATTGCAGCCTGCGGCCCGAGCGAGCTCCTCGAGCCGCTCTCGCTGCTCGTGGATCAGCGCGACCGAAGCGGCGTCGATATCGATGTAGCGCGCCCGCCCTGTCTTGGTCGTGGCCTTCTCGACCAAGACGCCGCCCGCCCGCACGTAGTTGCGACGGAGCTCGATGACACCTCGCTTGGTGTCGACGTCGGTGAACCGGATGGCGTGCAACTCTCCCCGTCGGCCCCCGGAGATCGCCGCCAGCCGGATGAACAGCGGGAAGGCCGGCTCGATGTCTCCGGCGGCCGCCATCAGGGCCCGGACGGCGTCGGCCGGGGGTGACTCCGGCTCTCGCGTCTCGAGCGGCGGCAGCTTGATCTCCTGGCTGGGGTCGTGCCGGATCCATCGCCACCGTTTCCCGGCGTGAAAGGCCTGCGCCAGGACCCAATGGACGTGCCGGATCGACATCGGGCTCAGGAACTTGCCCTTGCCTCGGAGCGCCGGGATGCCGGCGGCGTAGAACTCCTCGACGATCTCGGGATGCTCCTCGAGCTTGCGGAGCGGGTAGCCCCGCAGCGGCCGGAGGTACTTGGCGTAGTTCTTGAACGTGTCCTGGGCGGTCGGCGCGAGGGTCGGGACGTGCACCAGCAGCGCCTTGTCGAGCAGGTCCCCGAAGGTCGCCGAGGTCCCCTGGTACCGACCGAGTGCGAGCTCGGTCTTGACCCGTTCCGTCTCCTGCTTCGCCAGGGCGGCTGGGACAGTGAACGATGGCTGGAGGCGACGGCCGGTCACCGGGTCCTTCACGCTCGCCCGGATGCGGACCTTGCTCCCCCGCACCTCGACACTGCCCGAGCCCCTCGCCCGCCGGACCGCCCCCGGCCGCTTCGGCGCCAGGCCCTCGCAGACGAGGTGCTCGGGCCGCACGCACAGCCGGTTGCCGCACGTCTGGCGGACGTCTCCCTCGGGCCAGCTCCCCTGGGTGAGGAACCAGGCCACCCGATGGGCGAGCTGGGGCCGGCCCTCGACCTGCAGCCGGCCGAAGCCCCGCGGCCCGGGCTTGCCCTGCCATTCCCAGCATCCGTCACTCTGGCTGACGCGCCGCCAGAACACCTCCTCGAGCGTCATCGGGCGACAGGTCCCGCCGGGCGAGGGAGTTGTAACCGCAGGTTGTAACGAGTTGTAACGTGCCCAAAGGTCACCGTTACAAGGTACCCGTTACAACCCGGCGACGCGAGGAGAGGCCCCCGAAAGGGCCTCTCACCTGGGCCTTCTTCTTGGTGCGGAAGGGGGGATTTGAACCCCCACGCCCCTGAGGGCACTAGCACCTCAAGCTAGCGCGTCTGCCTGATTCCGCCACTTCCGCGTGGGGCGCACTCTAGCGGACCACCCGTGTCCAGTTCTCGGCTTCCCAGAACGGGCCGAGCGACCACGAGTTGGCGGCCAGGCCGTCGACGCCCCGGCCGGCGAGTACCGCCAACGGGCGCCACAGCGGCAGCAGCACGGCGTCGTCACGGAGGCTGACCTCGAGAGCCGGGGCCGCTTCGACCTCGCCCCGGTCGGCGCCGGCGGCGAGTTCGTCGACGCCCTTGACCCGTGACACGTTTCCCTGCGCCGTCGCCCCCTCCGTGAACCAGCACCGCCAGCACGGCTGTGGCCAGGCGACGTCATCGACGAGGGCGAAGTCGAACCCGCCGTCGCGCAGCAAGCGGCCGTCGACCATCGGGGCGTCGGCCAGCTTCAGCTCCAAGGTGGCCCCCGCCTCCCGCACCCCCGCCTCCAGGAGGCGCCCCAGCAGCGGCGCCATCGGTTCCTCGATCGCCGCTACCAGCGTGAAGGTGCCGCCCCGGGCCAGGCCTCCGGCGTCGGCACCGGGAGCGGACGGCCCGCCGGCTTTCGCCCACGCCGCCTCCGGACCACCGTCCACGCCGGCCAGGGTCACGGCCCGCTTCGCCTCGCCGTCGAGGAGCACGTCCACGAAGCGGTCCCGGTTCGGGATCCCGAGTACGTCCCGGCGCTGGGACGGGGGCACCGACTCGACGTTGGCCACCAGTGAGACGACCCGCCCGCCGGGTTCGGCCACCGACACGTCGACGTCCTCCAGGGCGCGGAAGCGGCGGGTGCGGTTGACGGTGGCCGGCGGCCAGGCCACGTCGAGGTCGCCCTGCCCCAAGAGCTGCTCCATGGTGCGCACGTCGGGGACGACCACGACCCGGAGCGTCTCCACCCGGGGTCCGTCGCCCCACCAACGGTCGTTGCGCTCCAGGGCGATCTCCAGCCCGGGGGTGACCTGGCCGAGCCGGAACGGGCCGCCGGCGACGTCCGGCCCCTGGCGCCAGACCGTGGTCAGGTCCTGGCCCGACAGGCGATGGGCCGGGAGGAGGAAATCGGCGCCGGAGAACAGCCGTTTCCAGCCCGGGAACGGACCGTCGAAGACCAGCCGCACCGACGGCCCTTCGCCTTCCACCGCCACGACGCGCTCGTAGTCCATCTTGGGCCCCGGCCAGTTGCCGGAGCGGACCGTCTCCAGGGTGAAGCGCAGATCGGCGGCGGAGATGTCGGTCCCGTCGCTCCACCGGGCGCCGTCCCGCAGCCGGAACGACGCCGCCGCCCCGCCCTCCTCGCGGACGGACTCCTCGTCGGCCAGGTAACCCCGGACCCGGCCCCCCGGGTCGACCCGGAAGAGCTGGGGCAGGATCTCCCCCAGCACGGCCGAGGCCGCCGGCGTGCGGGACCGCGGGTCGAAGGGGTCGAGGGTGGCCGCCTCCTCGGGCACCCCCACCCGCAGGGCCCCCTCGGGGGCGGAGCGGGTGGTGGACGACGGCGGCGAGTCCCCGTCGCCGGTACAGCCCGCCACCACCAGCACGGCGGCGGCGAGCACGCCCGCCGCCCGCCGGGTCACTCTTCCGCCATACCGATGCGGGTGCCGTCGAAGCTCCCCAACGGGTTGAGGGTGAAGGACTGCACCCCCTTGGCCACCGCCATGCGAACCTCGAGCTGGGCCACGGGCACCACCACGAACTGGTCGAGGACCCTGCGCTCCACGTCCCGGTACAGGGCCTGACGCTTGGCCCGGTCGGGCTCAGCCCGGGCGGAGCTGAGCGCCTGGTCCACCTCGGGGCTGGCCAGGCCGATCAGGTTCTCGGCCGAGGTGGAGTAGAACAGCGGCACCAGGAATCCGTCCGGGCTGGGGTAGTCGGCCACCCAACCGAGGCGGAACAGCTCGGCCTGGCCCGACACCAGGAACTGCGGGTACTCGGCGAAGGGGTGGGGCCTGGTGACCGACGGGATACCCACCCCATCGAGGTCGGCCTTGATCGATGCCGCCACCGCGGTCTGGGTGGGGTCGTCGTCGTGGTCGATGGCCACTTCGGGCACGCCGCCGTTCGGGAAGGCCTCACCGATCAGCGCCCGGGCCCGGTCGGGATCGTGCTCGCAGGGCTCGCCGCAGGCGTCGTCGGCCCGGCCGGGCACCCCCGTCGCCACCAGTCCGGTGGCGACCTCGACCTCGCCCTGGTAGACCTCGGCCACGATCCGCCGACGGTCGATGGCCAGCGACACCGCCTGGCGCAACCGGGGCTCCGCCAGGTCCGCGCTCTTCAGGTTCATGGCGTAGAAGACGACCCCGAGGTAGGGGCGGGCCTCCAGCCGGCCCCGGTCGGCCAGCTCCTTGCTGTCGCGTCCCGGGGGGACGGGGGCGACATCGAGGCTCCCGGTGAGGAAGGCCTGGTAGGCGGCGTCGGGGCTATCGAAGCGGGCCAGGCGCATCCCGTCCAGGCGGGCCGCCGGCTGCCCCTCCGCCCGGGCGACCTTGGCCAGATCGACCGCCTCGGCCGACTGGCCGGACACCTTGAACGGACCCGATCCGACCGGGCCGTCCTTGAACGACGCCCCGAGCTCGGAGACTTTGGCCCGGGGCACGATCCCGAACCCCGGGTGACCGAGGGCGGCGGGGAAGGTGGCCACGGGACGGTCGAGGCGGACCACCACGCTTCCCGCGTCTGGAACCTCGACGCCGGCCAGGTTGGCGGCGCTGCCGTCGCGGTAGGCGGCGAAGCCGGTCACCGCATCCAGCTGGGCCAGCAGGGGCGACTCCGAGCCCGGCGCCGCGATCCGCTCCAGGGTGAACTTCACATCGGCGGCGGTCACCGGCGTCCCGTCGTGGAAGGTCGCCCCGTCGAGAAGCTGGAAGGTGAAGACCGTCTGCTCGGGGTTGACGTCCCAGGTGGCGGCCAGGCCGGGGCCGGGCTCGAGCGTCTCCCGGTCGTAGGCCACCAGGGTGTCGAAGACCTGGTCCGCCACCATCACGTCGACGGGCTCCCGGGCGTCGAGGGGATCGAGGCTGCTGAGGCCGACGACCCCGACCCGCAGCACGCCTCCGGCGGTGACGGCCGGATCGTCGTCGCCACCGGCCCGCACGGCGAGGAAGAAGGCCGCCACGGCCCCGAGGGCGAGGGCGACGGCCAGGCCCACGCCCGCCCAGGGGAACCGGCTGAGCATCGACGGCGGGGGCGGCGGCTCGGGCGGCTTGCGCCAGTTCTCCTTGGGGGGGCCGGGCTGATACCGGTCCGAGTAGTCGTCGGTCATGTCGGCAGAACGCTCAATTCCTCGGCGAAGTGGCAGGCCACGGGGTGGGCCTGCCCCCGGTCCACCAGCTCGGGTACGTCCGTGCTGCAGACATCCTGCGCCTTCCAGCACCGGGTACGGAACCGGCAGCCGCTGGGCGGATCGATGGGGCTGGGGACGTCCCCGGTGAGGACGATGCGCCGCCGGGCTCGTTCCCGGACCGGGTCGGGCACGGGCACGGCCGACAGCAGCGCTTGCGTGTAGGGGTGGGAGGGGCGGGTGAAGATGTCCGCCCGGGAGCCGATCTCCACGATCCGACCAAGGTACATGACCCCCACCTGGTCGGAGATGTGCCGGATGACGGACAGGTCGTGGGCGATGAACAGGTAGGCCAGGTTCAGGCGGTCCTGCAGCTCGGAGAGGAGGTTCACCACCCCGGCCTGGATGGACACGTCGAGGGCGGAGACGGGCTCGTCGAGCACCACGACGTCGGGCTCGAGGGCGAGCGCCCGGGCGATGCCCACACGCTGGCGCTGGCCGCCGGAGAACTCGTGGGGGTAGCGGTTGGCGTGCTCGGGGTTGAGCCCGACCAGGGCCAGCAGCTCCCGGACCCGGTCGCGGGTGTCACCCCCCAGCCGGTGGACCTTGAGGGGTTCGGCCACGATGCCCCCCACCGTCATCCGGGGGTCGAGCGAGGCGTAGGGGTCCTGGAAGACGATCTGCAGCTCGCGGCGCAGCTTGCGCAGCTCCCCGCCGGACATGGACAGGACGTCCTGGCCCTTGTACGTGACCTCCCCGGCGGTGGGCTCGTGGAGTCGGAGCAGGCAGCGGCCGGTGGTCGACTTCCCCGACCCCGACTCTCCCACCAGGCCCATCGTCTGGCGGGGGTACAGGTCGAAGGACACGTCGCACACGGCGTGGACCTCGCCCACCCGGCGCCGGATCAGGTCCCCCCCGTGAACGGGGAAGTGCTTGACCAGGTTCCTGACCGAGACGACGGGTGTCAACGGGCCGAGACCCCGTCCAGCGTCTCGGCGAAGTGACAGGCGGAGCGCTGCCCGGTGCCCTCGATGGGCCGCAGGGGCGGCGTGTCCTCCCCGCACACCGGCTGGGCGAACCGGCACCGGGGATTGAAGGCGCAGGCCGGCGGGGGGTGCACCAGGGACGGCGGGCTGCCGACGATGGGGACGAGCTGTTCGCTTCCGGCGTCGTCCAGGCGGGGCAGCGATCCCAGCAGGCCCAGCGTGTAGGGATGGCGGGGTTGGGCGAACACGTCGAAGACACTGCCGGTCTCCGCCACCCGCCCGGCGTACATCACGCTGATGCGGTCGGCCATGCCCGCCACCATCCCGAGGTCGTGGGTGATGAGGATGATGGCCGACTGGGTCGCCTCCTGGGCGGTCTCGAGCACCTCGAGGATCTGGGCCTGGACGGTGACGTCGAGGGCGGTGGTGGGCTCGTCGGCGATGAGGACGTCGGGGTCGTTGGCGATGGCCATGGCGATCATCGCCCGCTGGCGCATGCCGCCGGAGTACTCGTGGGGGTACTGGCCGGCCCGGGCCTTGGCGTTGGGGATGCCGACGAGGGCGAGCAGCTCGGCCGCCTTGGCCAGGGCGGTGTCCCGCCTGGTCCCGGGCCGGTGGGTCTCGACCGCCTCGGCGATCTGGAAGCCCACGGTGAGGACGGGGTTCAGCGACGTCATCGGGTCCTGGAAGATCATGGCCAGCTTGCCGCCCCGGAGGGTCCGCAGCTCGGCCTCGGACAGGCCCACCAGCTCCTGGCCCCGGTAGCGGATGGAGCCCGTCACCTTGGCGCTGCGGGGCAGGAGGCCCATGGTGGCGAGGACGCTCACCGACTTCCCCGAGCCCGACTCCCCCACCACCCCGAGGACCTCGCCCTCCCCGACGGTGAAGTCGACGCCCCGCACCGCCTGGACGATCCCGTCCGGGGTCTTGAAGGACACGTGGAGGTCCTTCACCTCGAGGACGGTACTCATGGTGGCCTCACGCCCGCACCCGGCTCTGCTGGGGATCGAAGGCGTCGCGCAGCCCGTCGCCCACGAAGTTGACGGCCAGGCAGAACAGCACCAGGAACACCCCCGGCGGGTAGAACAGCCACCAGCGGGTGCCGGCCGCCGCCACGCCGTTCTGGATGAGCCTGCCCAGGGAGATGTCCGGGGGCTGGATGCCGAAGCCCAGGTAGGACAGCGCCGCCTCCGTGAGGATGGCGCCGGCCACCACCAGCGTGCCGTTCACGATGATCGGCCCCAGGCAGTTGGGCAGGATATGCCGGAAGATGATGCGGGCCTGCGACGCACCGACGGCCCGGGCCGCCTCCACGAACTCCCGCTCCCGCAGCGACAGGGCCACGCCCCGGACCAGGCGGGCCAGGGGCATCCAGGCCAGGCCGGAGATGACGAACACCAGGACCAGCCAGTTGGCCTGTGAACCCCGGTAGCGGTTGGCCACCACCAGCAGGACGGCCAGCGTCGGGATGGTGAGGAAGAGGTCGGTCAGCCGCATGAGCACGGCGTCGAGCCAGCCCCGGTGGTAGCCGGCCACCGCCCCCACCACCGATCCGAAGCTGGTGGAGAAGAGGGCCACCAGGAAGCCCACCTGGATGGAGCGCTGCGCCCCCCGCTGGACCTGGGAGAAGACGTCCCGGCCGATGGCGTCGGTCCCGAACCAGTGCTCACCCGACGGCCCCTGGCTGAGCCCGGTGTCGCCCGCCGACGGCCGGCGGTAGTCGTAGCCCGACAGCGTCTCGCCCAGGAAGGCGATCACCACCAGCACCAGGATGACCACCAGGCCGGCCAGCGCCAGGCGGTGGCGCAGGAAGCGCCCCAGGACCAGGCGCCACTGGCTGCGCACGGCGACGCCGAACTCCACCAGCTCCTCGGACCCCGGACCACCGGGCGACACCGGGGGGAGGAAGCCGCCGGGGACAGGCGGGAGCGGCCCCGGGTCAGCCACGGCGGATCCTCGGATCCAGGTAGCCGTAGAGGATGTCGGCCAGCAGGTTGAAGGCGATCACCATGGTGGCCGACACCAGCAGCCAGGCCTGGATGACGTTGCTGTCCCGGTCGAGGAGCCCCCGGACCAGCAGCCGCCCCATGCCGTTCCAGGCGAACACGGTCTCGGTGATCACGGCTCCCGACATGAGCAACCCGAAGTCGATGGCCACCAGCGTGACGATGGGGATCAGGGCGTTGCGCAGCGTGTGGCGCAGGATGACCTTGCCCGGCGGGAGGCCCTTGGCCCGGGCGGTGCGGACGTAGTCGGCCGACAGGACGTCGAGCATGGTGGCCCGCTGGTAGCGGCTCCACCCCGCCACCTGGATGAGGATGAGGGTGAGGGCGGGCAGGATCATGTGCCCGAAGCGATCGGCGAGGGTGGCGATGAACCCGCCGGTCACCGTCGGGTCCTTTTCGCCGATGGTGAAGAAAGGCCGGATACCGGCGGACTTCTCCAGCCATCCGTTCAGGCGGATGGCGACGTCCTTCAGGACGGCGGCCAGCCAGAACACGGGCATCGAGAAGAAGATGAAGGCCAGGAACGTCGACGCGTAGTCGAACTTCGAGTACTGCCGCAGGGCGGCGGCCACCCCGATGGCCACACCCAGGAGCACGGCCAGGGAGAGGGCCCCGCCGAGGAGCCGCAGGGTGACCCACATGGCCCGGGTCAGCTTGTCCACCACCGGCTCGTTGTCCTCCGACGAGCGCCCGAAGTCGCCGGTGACGGCGCTGGTGGCCCAGTCGACGTAGCGGGTCATCATGGGCCGGTCGAGGCCGAGCTCGTGGCGGCGGGCCTCGATCTGGGCCTCGGTGATCGAGGGGTTGGAGCGCAGCTCCCCCAGCGGATCGCCGGAGACGGCGACCAGCACGAAGACGAGGAAGCTGGCCAGGGCGACCAGAGGGATGGAGATGGCCAGGCGGCGCAGGATGAACCCGGCCATCTCCCCCCTCCGTCAGATCTGGTCTGGCCTATGCCTTCTCGGCCCACTCCTCGGAGTTCCAGAACGGACTCTCCTCGGTGGTGTTGTCCGTGATGTTCACGTACTTGGTGTTGTAGGCCAGGAACGTCGGCTTCTGGTACAGCGGGATGTTGGGCAGGTCCTCCCACATCGTCTGGTCGATCTCGATGAGGATCCCGAGGCGCGTCACCTCATCGGTCTCGGCCAGGGCGTCGAGGAGGCGCTTGTCGACCTTGCTGTTGGCGTACTTGCCGAAGTTCGACCCGCTCCCCGACTGGTAGAGCTGGTAGCCGCCGGCGGCGGGGAACGGCGTGCCGACCCAGGCGAAGTTGGCGATGTCGAAGTTCCCGCCCGGGAGGCGCTCGCCGAAGAGGGTCTCGGCCGGCGAGTTGTCGATGCGGATGTCGATCCCGACCTCCTTGAGCTGGGCCTGGATGAGCACCCCCTGCTGCTCCCGGAGCTGGTTGCCGGCCGTGGTCGACAGGCGCAGCGACAGCTTCTTGCCGCCCTTCTCCATGATCCCGGTGGCGCCCCGCTTGAACCCCGCCCCCTCCAGAGCGGCGACCGCCTTGGCCACGTCGAGCTTGGCGTATTCCTCGCCGTGGGCCTCATAGCCCTTCTGGGTCGACACCAGGAGGCGGTTGTCGAGCTGGGACGCCTTGTCCGAGAACGGCTTCATCAGCCGGGTGACGATGGCGGCCCGGTCGACGCTCCAGGCGATGGCCTGGCGCACGGCCTTGTCGGCCAGGAACTCGTTCTTGAAGTTGAGCGTCAGGTGCTCGAAGGTCGGGCCGAAGTTGATCTCCGAGTGCACCCCGGGGAGATCCTGCACCGTCTCCACCTGGTCGAGCTGGGGCTGGGGGTAGATCATGTTCACTTCGCCGTTGCGCAGGGCGTCGGGCTGGGTGGTCGACTCGGGGAGGAACCGGAAGACGATCTCGTCGAGCTTCGGCTTCGGGCCCCAGAAGTTGTCGTTGCGGACGAGCGTGAGCGAGGCGCCCTTCACCCGCTCCTTCACCTTGAACGGCCCCGAGGC
>JBOGFO010000551.1:0-3753 GCA_050743445.1 Acidimicrobiia bacterium | reverse complement strand
AGCCCGGGCTCGACGAGATCGAGCTCCTGATCCTCGCCGTGTTGGCCCTCGCCGCCCTGGTGGTCTGCCTCCCCGGCTTGGTGGTGGCCGTCCCGCTGGCCATGGCCGTCGAGATCCGGGGCTGGCGCCGGTGGCCCGCTGTGATCGCCGGCGGCGCCCTCACCGGGCTGGTCGTCCTCACCGGCGGCTGGGACGCCTACCCGCACACTGTGCATTCGCTCTGGCTCCATCTGAGGAGCCACGAGCCGTTCCGACATGCCGAACTGTTGGCGGCGGTTCCGCTCGGCCTGTCCGGCGGGATCCTCGCCGCGCCCGTCCTCCAGGTACTCGCCCATCACCGCAACGAGCACGAAGCCACCCGCCACTACCGGGAACTCAGCCAAGCACGACGCAGTCGTACCCAAGCCCAGCGCACGGTGGGCCGTGCCGGGTCGTGGCCGGAACCCGACGGTCGCACCGTCCTGGGCGTGCCCTTGGGCGGCGCCATGAGGAACTGGAGGCTGGCATACCGGGGACGGCCGGTCGTGGTGGCACCGCTCGAGGTCTGGCGTCGCCAGGCCCTCATCGTGGGCGAGACGGGCAGCGGCAAGACAGTGACCGCCCTCACGCTGGCCGGCGAAGCCATTCTGGGCGGCTGGGACGTCTACTGGATCGACGGCAAGGCCGACCCGACCACCGCCGGCGAGTTCCTCGGCCTCGCCCGAGCCGCCGGCGTGGAGACCCGCGACGGCACCCGGGAACCGCTCGACGGCTGGCGAGGCGACCCCGAAGCGATCGTCAACCGGCTCCTCGCCACCCAGGCCTTCACCGAGCCGTACTACGAAGGAATCGCCCGCACGGTTCTCCGCCGAGCCGTCGGCGACCGGCCGCCCCGCTCGTTCAGCGAGCTCGTCGGTCGCCTCGACAAGCGGGCCCTGCAGCGTGGCACCCGGGACGACGCCGAAGCGCTCGACGCCATCCGAGCCCTTCCCGACAAGGACGTCGCTGGCGTCAGGGTCCGCTACGACGGTATCGCCTGGGCGGTCGGCGCCACCCTCGACGGCATGTGGTCCTACGAAGACACCCGCGCCGCCTACGTCCCCGTCGGCCGACCCGAGAACCGCCACCAGGCCGCCGAAGTCGGCGCCTTCCTCCTCGAAGACATCCTCCACTGGGCCCTCGCCCGCAAGAACCCGGGTCGGCAGGCGATGATCGTCGTCGACGAGTTCTCGAAGCTCTCCGACCGGCCGGGCGCCGCCGTCGACCTCGTGGAACGGGCCCGGAGCTTCAACGTCGCCGTCGTCCTGATCGCGCAGACGTGGGCCAGCCTCGGCCCCGACGACACCATCCGCAACCGCCTCGCCGGCACCGTCGGCACCGTGATCGCCCACCAACTCAAGCAGCCCGACGACGTCGCTGCCCTGGCCGGCACCGAATGGGTCCTCGAACGGACCGAGCAGACCCACACCCTCGACCACACCGGCCTCGGCAGCCAACGAGCCGGAAACCGCTACGTCGTCCACCCCGACGACATCCGCCGCCTCCACCAAGGCGAAGCCTTCATCATCCACAGCGGCCACGCCCTCAAGCTGAGAATCAGACCGCCGGGGATTCATCCGAAGCATCCTGACGGAACGGCTTTCGGCCCTGAACCATGTCGAGAGCGAGCACGAAGCGACTCACAAACCAACCCGAAGTCCCTTCCTGGCGGAGCTGGCCGGCGAGCCCCGGGGGCGCCGAGAGACGACAGACCGTAACCTTCAGTCGTGGCAGGAAGCACGTGCTCTGAGTGCGCCGCGACCAATCGGGAAGGGCGGAAGTTCTGCGCCCAGTGCGGGGCTCCTCTGGCCCCGTCGTCGTGCCCGGCCTGCGGGGCGAGCAACGAGCCGGGGGAGCGGTTCTGCGGCGAATGCGGCGCCCTGCTCAGCCCGGCAGCCGCTCCGATCCCGAGCCCACCGGCCCCCGCCCGTCATGAGCCGGAGGGAGAGCGGAAGCAACTCACCGTCCTGTTCGCCGATGTGCAGGGGTCGATGGACCTCCAGGAGGATCTCGATCCGGAGGCGTGGGCCAGGATCATGGGCCGCTTCGTCGAGATCCTGGCCGACGGGGTTCGTCGCTTCGGCGGGACGGTGGACAAGTTCACCGGCGACGGGATCATGGCGCTCTTTGGAGCGCCGGTGGCCCAGGAGGACCACGCCCGGCGGGCGTGCCACGCCGCCCTGCACCTGACCCAGGCGATCGCCGCCTACGGGGAGGAGCCGCGCCGTTCGCAGGGCGTGGACCTCCACGTCCGTCTCGGTCTGAACTCGGGCGAGGTGGTGGTCGGCCGGGTCGGCGACGACGTGACCCTGGACCCCACCGCCCTCGGGCACGCCGTCGGGCTGGCCCAGCGCATGGAGGCGATGGCCGAGCCGGGGCGGGCCTACCTGACCGAGCACACCGCCCGGCTGGTCGAGGGCTGGTTCCGGCTCACCGATCTGGGCCCGACGGCGGTGAAGGGAGCCCACGAGGCCCTCGGCGTGTTTGTGCTGGAAGGACCTTCCAGCCGCTCGCGGACCGAAGGTACCTCCCGCCTGGTGGGGCGAGCGAAGGAACTGGCCCTGCTGGAGGACGCCCTGGCCGCGGCGACTGAGGGCCGGGCCCAGGTGGTCGGCGTCGTCGGCGAGGCCGGGGTGGGCAAGAGCCGGCTCTGCGACGAGTTCGCTCGGTCGTGCGCCGCACGAGGCATCACCGTCCGGCGCGCCACCGGCGCCTCGCACGGCCAGGAGGTGCCGCTCCTCCCAGTCCTCGCCCTGCTCCGGGACTACTTCTCGATATCCGTCACCGACACTCCGGCTGAGGCCCGGGAACGGCTGTCGGGCCGGCTTCTCGACCTCGACCCCGGCCTGGCCGGCGACCTGCCGCTGCTGTTCGATTTCCTCGAGGTGCCCGATCCGGAGCACCCCGCCCCGCAGCTGGCGGCCGAGGTCCGCATGCGGCGGGTCTTCGACCTGTTGCGGCGATTGACCGACCGGCGCAGCGAACGGGAGACGCTCGTCCTCTTGGTCGAGGACGTGCACTGGTTCGACCCGCAGAGCGCAACCTTCCTGGAGCGGCTGATCGAGTCCTACCCCGGCACCAGGACGCTGGTGGTGGCGAACTTCCGGCCCGAGTTCTCCGCCGCCTGGATGCGCCACTCCTACTATCGCCAGGTCTCCCTCGCCCCCCTCGGCGACGACGCCGTGGGGGAGCTGCTCAGCGGGCTCCTTGGGGTCGACCTCTCGCTGGCGCCGCTGCTCGGGTTCGTGGCCGAGCGCACCGGCGGCAACCCCTTCTTCGTCGAAGAAGTCGTCCGGGCCCTCATCGAGGACGGCACCCTGGCCGGCGGGGCCGGAGCCCGGCGCCTCACCCGGCCGCTGGATCAAGTCAAGGTGCCGCCCAGCGTGCAGGCGGTGCTCGCCGCCCGCATCGACCGGCTCCCGGCCGAGCACAAGGAACTGCTGCAGACGGCGGCGGTTATCGGGCGCTCCTTCCCGCAAACGGTCCTCGCCGCGGTGGCGGCCAGGAGCGACGACGACGTCGAGGATGGGCTGCGGGCCCTGTGCGCAGCCGAACTCCTCCAGGAGACACAGCGCCATCCCCTCGTGGAGTACCGCTTCTGGCACCCCCTCACCCAGGAGGTCGCCTACGGCACCCTCCTCGCCGGGCGCCGGGCGCGCCTCCACGCCGCTGCGGCGGAAGCCCTCGCGGCGCATGCCCAAGAGGACCGGCCGGACGAACAGGCCGCCATAATCT
>JBOGFO010000550.1:0-12866 GCA_050743445.1 Acidimicrobiia bacterium | reverse complement strand
GCACCGGAGAGCGTCGGTTGAGCCTTCCCCGGCGGAGGCGGAGGGGTCCAGGCGGACTCCGGCGTGGGTTCGTCCGTGGGCGGGTGGTCGTCGGCCATCACAGAGTCGCCCTGATCGCCTTGAGCGCCGCCCCGGTGGCGTCGCGCACGGTGGTCACCACATCTGCCGGCCGGTGGGCCACACCGGCCACGAACACGCCCGCCTCCCGGTTCTCGAGGGCGAAGCCGTACTCGTCGTATTCCACCGGCAGGCCGGGGATGGCCTCCGACGCCGGCATGGACGGCACCATGCCCGTGGCCAGGACCACGAGGTCGACGGGCACCCGGGTCTTGGCTCCCGAGAGCATCTCGTCGGCCTCCACCACCATGTCGCCGCTGGCGGGGTCGCGGCCCACCTTGGCCACCTTGCCCTTGATGAAATGCACGCCGGGGTCGGCGGCGATGCGGTGGTAGAAGTCCTCGTTGCGCCCGGGGGCACGGATGTCGATGTAGAAGATGAAGACTTCCGAGTCGGGATACTGCGACCGGACGTACGTCGCTTCCTTGATCGAGCCGAGGCAACAGATCGAGGAGCAGTAGGGCAGGTGGTTCACGTCCCGGGACCCGGCGCACTGCACGAAGGCGACCCGCTTGGCGGGACGGCCGTCGCTGGGGCGCTTGAGGCATCCGCCCGTCGGCCCGTCCACCGCCGCCAGCCGCTCCATCTCGACGTTGTTGATGACGTCGGGATGCTCGGCGTAACCGAGGATGGTGAGCTTGTTGCCGTCGTAGGGCTTCCACCCGGTGGCGAGGATGACGGCCCCCACCCGCAGGGTGATCGTCTTGGGCTGCATGGCCAGGTCAATGGCGTTGGTGGGACACGCCTCCACACAGGCCGAACATGCGCTGCCCAGGCAGGCAGCCCCGTCGATGACGTACTTCATCGGGAAGGCCATGGGGTTGGGGAGGTAGGCGGCCTTGGTGGTGTCGAGGCCGTAGTTGAAGGCGTTCGGCCGGTCGACCGGGCAGGCCTCCGCACACTTGTTACAGGAGATGCAGCGCTCCTGGAGGACGTAGCGGGGATCGAGGCGCACCGTGACTTCGTAGTTCCCCGCCTGACCCGAGACCCGTTCCACCTGGGCCTGGGTGAAGACCTTGAAGTGGCGATGGTCGGACCGGATCCGCCGGAAGTTGATCTCCAACCCGCAGTAGGGCGGGCACAGCTTGGGGAAGTACTGGTGCAGTTGGGCCACGCGCCCACCCAGCGATGGGTTGCGCTCGATGATGTACACGTCGCTGCCGGCCTCGGCGGCCTCGATGGCAGCGCTGATGCCGGCCATCCCGCCGCCGACCACGAGTATCCCTCGCTCGCGACCGGCGGCGGTCTGGCCGTTCCCGTCGGATGGCGCCATGCGGGTCAACCCCCTCGGACCCGATCGTCGCCTACGGGATCTTGGACTCGAACGGCACCTTGTGAAGTTCCCATTCGCCGCTCTTCGGATCGCGCCTCGAGTTGACGAAAACCTTCCAGTTCGCCTCGTCGAGCTTGGGGAAGTCGCCGCGGTAGTAGTAGCCGGGCCACCGTGTCTCCTCCCGGAAAAGCATGTGGCGCAGGCAGGCCTCGGCCGCGTCGAGCCGGTCCCACACCTCCCAGCAGCGCAGGAGGTCGTGCAGGTCGCGGGCAGCCAGGTGTTCGAAGTCCTCCCGCATGAACTGCACCAGGTCGAGGCCACGTTGGAGCGTCGGACCGTTGGTCATGTAGTAGTTGCCCGGTCCGCCGCCGTACTCGTCCATGACCTTCTGGAGCCGCATCAGCGCCATCTTGGGCAGGATGTAGTTGGCGTTGAGCTCCGGCCGGCTCGTCTCGTGCTGGTGCTCGCCGTAGTTGTTGAAGGGCTTGTAGATCGCCTGGATGGTGTCGTTGACCTCACCCTGGTCGAGGCGGACGTCGCCGTTGTCGAGGACGAACTGCACCGCCGCCTTGCCCGCCAGGCGACCTTCGGTGTGCGAGCCGGAGGAGAACTTGTGGGCCGAGGCGCCGCAGGCGTCACCGGCGGCGAAGAGCCCCTTCACGGTCGTCATCCGGTTGTAGCCCCAGAAGTAGTTCGACGGGGCGGCGTCTTCAGGCCCGGAGCACCACGCGCCGGTGGCCGAAGCGTGGCTGCCCATGAGGTAGGGCTCGGTGAGGATGATCTCCGAGGGCGTCTTGGACGGGTCGATGTTCTGGGAGGCCCAGATGTGCGCCTGGGACATGGTCATGTCCAGGAAGTCCTCCCAGGCGTCCGACTCGATCTCGGCCACCTTCTTCGGGTCGTTCTGGACCTCGTCGTACATCCGCTGGAGCGCCTCGTCGGTCATCATGTAGTGGGGGCCGCGGCCGTCCTTGATGTCGTTCAGCATCAGGTGGTTCCGCAGCGGCGTGGGCACCGGTTTGGCATTGCCATACGGGGCCCACTCCTCCAGCTCATGGCCCCGGCTCTGCTCGGTGACCTCGCCGTAGGCGTTCTTGGCCTGGCACTTGAAGAGCAGGAACCACATGCCGACGGGGCCGTAGCCGTCCTTGAAGCGGGCCACCACCAGCCGGTGCTCCATCTGCGTCATCTGGGCGCCGGAGCGGATCTGCAGGGAGTACGAGGAACCCGTGTTCCAGGGGGCGTACCAGATACGGCCGAGTCCCTCACCCTGGGCCCGGGGCCGGTAGACACCGGTGGCGCCACCGCCGCAGCTGATGACGGTCTTGGCCTTGAAGACGTAGACCTTGTAGTCCCGCACCGAGAAGCCGACCACACCGGCGATGCGCTCGGGGTCATCGGCGTCGAGGAGCGGGTGGGCCACGAAGATCCGCTCGAACACGTTCTCGTCGCCGATGGCCGCTTTGGCCGCCTCGGCCACGATCGGCTTGTAGGACTCGCCGTGGATCATGATCTGCCAGCGGCCCTCACGCTTGTACTTGCCGTCGGGCGTCTTGAACATGGGCAGGCCCCACTCCTCGAAGAGGTGCACCGAGGAGTCGACGTGGCGGGCGAGGTCATAGACGAGGTCCTCGCGCGACAGCCCCATGAGGTCCTGGCGGACCATCCGGACGAAGTCCTCGGGCTGGTTCTCGCCCCAGCGCATGCCCATGTACATGTTGATGGCGGAGAGTCCCATGGCCACCGCCCCGGAGCGCTCGATGGCGGCCTTCTCCACCAGGCACACCCGGAGGCCCCGCGGGCGGGCCCACTGGGCTGCTTCGAAGGCGGCGCCGCAACCGGCCATGCCGCCGCCCACGACGAGGATGTCGCACTCGATGGTCTCGACTGCAGGTTCAAAAGCCATCAGATATCCCCCCAGGCTCGATCAGTTGGTAGGCAGGGCAGGCAGGGCGTCGACGAGCAGGTACTGCGGCTCGCCGGCCAGCAACTGGGTCCCGCCGGCCTCCTCGACGGCAACGGGAAGGTCGACCTCACCGTTGATCGAACCCCAGGCGGTGGTGCGGATGGGGTACTTGAACCGCTTGACCTCACCGTTGCGGTACTGGATGGCCCACATGATCGAGTCGGTGCCCCGAAGGGGCGTGACCCGGGAACCCATCGGCATGACGTCGGCGTAGCCCCGCATCTCGATGGCCCCCTGGGGGCAGACCTTCACGCAGGAGTAGCACTCCCAGCACAGGTCGGGTTCCTGGTTGTAGCCCTTCGTCAGATTGACGTCGAGCGCCATCAGGTCGTTGGGACAGATGTACATGCACGCCGGACGCTCGAGAGCCCGGCAACCGTCGCACTTGTCGACATGGACGAACGTAGGCACTGCTTGCCCCCCTGGATGCCATGGGGCTCGCTGGCCCCGATTTCTCGAATGCCTAGCTGATCGGCGGAACGACAAAGACCGGATTGCGGTTGGCCAGGTACTCCTCGGACACGAAGGGCGAGCCGTCGCCGTAGACGCGACCGGCATGGAGCATCGTGTCGAAGACCTCGGTACGGAACTTCTGCTGGTCCGGTTGGACCCCGTCGGCGATCAACGATCGGATCCAGGTGCCACTGATGGGGTCCTTCTGGTCCTGGTGTCCACAGAGGCGCTCATAGCCCGGTCCGCAGCGCGGGCAGTAGAACCACTCCAGGGTGAGGACCGGCTTGATCCCGATGTCGGGGATCTCGTCGAAGATGCGATGGGAGGCGTAGGGGTCGTAGTACTTCCCGACCCCGGCATGGTCCCGGCCGAACATGTGGTGCGTGCATCCCAGGTTCTTGCGCACCAGGGCGTGGAAGACGGCCTCCCGGGGACCGGCATAGCGCATGTCCCACAACAGGATCGACGTCATGTGCACGTCGGAGAGGAAGTACCCGGCCTCCCGGAGCATCGACTGACCCAGAATGACCGCCTCGTCGATGGAGTCCCCGACCTTCTTCTCTCCGATGACCGCACTCACCAGCACGGCGTCGGCGCCCGCGGCGAACCAGGCCGACTTCATGAGCCACTCGTGGCCGACGTGAGGGACGTTGCGGGACTGGTACGCCACGACCTTCTCCCAGCCGTTCTCGGCGAAGCGCTCCCGCATCTGGCGGGGCGTGAAGAAGAAGCGGTCGAAGGGCGCCTGGAGCTCGGGTGGGGAGACGAGGGTGATCTTCCCGCCCAGGAACCGATCCTGGTACTGGTAGGTCCGCCGGACGCCGGGGTGGGCCTCGTCGGTCGTCCCGTAGATCTGGCCGGCCAGGAACTCATGGTCGTAGGCGTAGATGTCCTCGACCTCGAAGAGGGCCAGCGGCTGGTCCTGGAAGGTGAGCAGCAGCGTCTCGCCAACCTTGATCCCGAGCTCCGTCACCTGTTCGGCGCTCAGGTCGAAGAGGATCGGAACGCTCCACACGTAGCCGTTGCTCAAGCGCATGTCCTTGGCCACGCCGTCGACGTCGGCCTCGGTCAGGAAACCTTCGAGGGGAGAGAAGAAGCCGTAGGCGAGGCCCAGGCACTCGGTGGCGATCTGGCCCCGCACCGGAATCGTCGTGAGGCCGGCGGCGGCTTTGGCCGCGTCAGAACCGGCCACCCGTTCGACCAATACACCGCCGTGCGGAGACAAAGCGTTGTCGACCATGCGGCGCCCCCCCGTTTTCCTCTTACCCTGCTACCGCTCTGTTGGTCGGTCAAATAAGGGATTCGACGGCCACATCGCTCGATTACTTATCCCCGCTCGGAGGGAAGCGGGGCCGCTCCGGGGGCGTTTCCCTCCTTCGCCACGAACTCGTGGGCGAACTCCAGGAAGCGCCGGGCCAGCGGAGAGAGGTGCTTGCCCTTGCGGTGGAGCACGTGGATGGGCCGGTGGAGCTCGAGGCCGTCGATGACCACCCGGCACAGGTGGCCGAGGGCGAGCTCCCGGGGGGTGGAGTGCTTCGACACCATGGCGACACCCATGTTGGCCTCCACCGCCTTCTTCACCGCCTCCGTTCCCGGCAGCTGCATGGTCACCCGGATCTTCATCCCCCGCTCCAGGAAGGCGCCCTCGATGAGCATCCGGGTGCGCGACCCCGGCTCGGGAACGGCGAAGTCCTCGGCCGCCGCCTCCTCGGGCGAGACGGAATCGCGACCGGCGAAAGGATGCGAGGGCGACACGATGAGGTGGACCTCGTCAGCCAGGAGATCGCGCACCACGAAGCGCAAGTCCTCGATGGGCCCCGTGACCACGGCCACGTCGATCATGTTCTGCATCACCCGCTCGCAGATGCGGTTCGTCGTCTCCACGTGGAGGGTCGCCTCGGTATCCGGATGCAGCTCCCGGAAGGCACGGGCGATGGCCGGCACCACGTACATGCCCCCGGTGGTGTTGGCGCCGAGCGCCAGCCGGCCGGCGGAGCCCCGCAACAGAGCGAGCGACTGCTCCATCTCGGCCCGCTCGGTGAGGATGGCCTGGGCGCTGGCCAGGATGGCCTCGCCCGCTTCGGTGACGAACAGCTTGTGGCCGAGCCGCTCGAACAGCTTCACGTTCAGCTCGCGCTCGAGCGCCTTCACCTGCTGACTCACCGCCGGCTGGCTGATGAACAGCTCCTCGGCGGCCACTGAGTAGCTCAGGTGGCGAGCCACGGTGCAGAAGATCTGCAGCTGGTTGAGATTCACACCAGCGCCATCATCACAGCTTCTCTTCGACGATCACAGCTTCTCCTCGATCACGACCACCTCCGGGTCGGAATCGAGGGGGATGTCGGTGGCACTGAGCTGTCGCTCCGCCGCCCGGACGGCCTCGTCGGTGGAGAGGAAGAAGCGCTCGGGACCGAGGTGCTGGTAGAAGCCGGAGCGGCGCATGAAGTCGAGCACCATGCCCTTCACGCCGGCCATGTACAGGTCGATGCCCCGGGAGCCGAGGTCGTCGGCGATGTCGTGGAGGGCGTGGTCGGCCGAGGAGTCGAGGTCGCTGACGCTGCTGGCATCGAACACCAGCACCTGCAGTCCTTGCCGCTCGGCCTCCACCCGGCGCAGCTTGTCCTTCAGGTACTCGGCGTTGGCGAAGTACAGCGGGGCGTCGATCCGGAACACGACGACACCCGGACTGGTCACGGCGTCGGGAGACCGCTCGACGTTGCGGAAGACGGCCGTGCCCGGCAGCCGGCCGAGGACCGCCACGTGGGGCCGGGTCGTCTGGCGCAAGATGAGCAGCAATGAGGCCACCACCGCCACCGTGATACCCCGCTCGATGCCGAGGAGCAGCGTGGCCGCGAAGGCCAGGGCGAGCAGGTAGAAGTCGCTGCGCTTCACCCGCCAGAGCCGACGGGCCTCGGCCACGTCCACGAGGCTGGTGGCCGCCATGAACACCACCGACGCCAGTACGGCGCGGGGCAGCGGGCGGAAGAGCGGAGCGGCCACCACCAGGGTGAGCCCGATCACCGCCGCCGTAATGAGCCCGGCCACCGGAGTCAGCGCCCCGCTGGCGGCGTTGACCGCGGTGCGGGAGAAGGACCCGGCGACGGGATAGCCCTGGAAGACCCCGGCGGTGGCGTTGGCCACCCCGAGAGCGACGAACTCCTGGCCCGCCCGGATCTTGTAGCGGTGGCGGGCGGCGAAGAACTGGGCCATGGCCAGAGACTCCACCATGGCCACCAGCGTGATGGCCACCGACAACGTGAACAGGCTCTCGAGCCGGTCGGGGGACAGGGAAGGCAGTTGGGGGCTGGGCAGGCTCCGGGGGATGTCGCCGACGACGGCGACCCCTTGGGCTTCCAGGTCGAAGAAGCCCACCACCGCCGTGGCCACCACCACAACCAGCAACGCCCAGGGGATGGTCGGGCGCCAGCGCCGGAGCAGGAGAAGCAGGACGAACGCCCCCGATCCCATGCCGAGCGTGAGCAGGTGAACCTCATCCAGGCGGCGGGCGGCGTCGAGCACCACGTCGAGCGTGTACTCGCTGCGGACAAGATCGACGCGCAGGAGGTTCCGCAGCTGGGTGCCGACGATGATGATGGCGGCCGCCGACGTGAACCCGGAGAGGACCGGGTGGGACAGGAAGTTGGCCACGAATCCAAGCCGGGCGGCCCCCATGGCCACCATCAGGAACCCCACCATGAGCGCCAGGGTGGCGGCCAGCGAGACGTACAGCCCGGTGTCACCCCGGGCCAGGGGCTCGAGCCCCGCGGCGGTGAGCAGCGAGACGATGGCCACCGGGCCGAGGGCCAGCTGCCGGGAGCGCCCGAAGATCGTGTACGCCAGGATGGGGAACACGGAGGCGTAGAGCCCCGTCACCGGCGGCAGCCCCGCCACCAGGGCGTACGCCATCCCCTGAGGGATCAGCACGGCGCCCACGATGAGGCCGGCGCCCAGGTCGGCAGTGAACGTCCGCCGGCCGTAGCCGGGGAGCCACTCGAAGACGGGGAAGAGCCGCCGGGGGGTCAACCGCCGGCGCCACCGGGGGCGGCGCTCGTCACTCACGGTCGTGTGGTCGTCGCCGATACCAGCACCCCCCTTGGCCGCCTTCCATCGTCTCGCCCCGGCAATCCCCGCGCAAACAAGCTAGGACTCGCCCAACTGCTCCTGGAGGGACCAGCACACAAGGTCGCAGAGTGAACCGAGGCTGGGATCGGGGACCGAGTGGCGCAGGGTCCTGCCCTGTCGCTCCCGGTGGACGACCCGGGCGGAGAGCACGCGGCCGAGATCCTGCGAGACGTTGGCGGTGCCGCCCCGAGGGCATCGGCGAGTTCGGTCACCGTCCCACGGCCCCGCTCGACGAGCAGGATCAGGATGCGCAGCCGGGTCGGATCAGCGAGCAACACGAAGCGACGGGCGGCCGTAGCCCTGGAACGTGTCGCCCACGGGAAAGAGGCGGCCGGGTTGCAGACGTCGACGGGCAGCCGCCCGGCGGGCTGGGACCGCCTCCACGCTCCCGGTAACGCCCCCTCCTCGGCCATGCCGGCGCCCGTCCTTCGCCGAATTCCATCGTGGAGCACACCGGTGTGCAAGAGCCGTCGGCCCGGTCACACCACCGTCGCCGGCCGGCGCCAGGACTTGACGTCACGGTTCCTAGCCCGTGGCCTCCCTCGGCCAGTCCGATCGCAAGCGCTCGGCCTGTTCCCGCAGCGAGCTGCACACCAGCTCGCACAGCGGCTGCAGGCTCTGGTCCTCCACCGAGTATCGCAGTTTCCGCCCGTCGCGCTGGCGGGTCACGATCCGGGCGGACAGGAGGCGGGCCAAGTGTTGAGACACGTTGGGGGCGGTGATCCCCAGGCCCTCGGCCAGCTCAGTGACCGTCATCGTCTCCCGCTCCAAGAGGGCGGAGAGGATCCGCAGGCGCGTGGGGTCGGACAGGAGCGCGAACCGTCGGGCCGCCTCCTCAATGAGGGCGTCAGGCATCGGCACGAACAAGAGCATACCCACGTTTGCGTATCTGCGCAATGAGTGGCGCGCAGGACGCCAGAACATCGCCCGGTGAGATCATCCCCCCGTGGAGAGGAAGGTGGGGCAACTATGAATCTGGGGCGCTCCGGCGCGGACCACGGATCAGGCGTAGTCGGCGCTGGCGGCCAGGGCCCGGCCAACGGTGCTCACGCGCAGGTGGCGGGGACGAACCTTCGTCGTGACCCTGGGCTCCCGGGCGGCCAACACCAGCCGCTGGCGCCACCACACCTCGAGGCCGCCCACCGTGACCCGCTCGAAGCCGAGCGACGGCTCCGACGCGCCCGGGAAGGCGACCGCCGACTTCAGGACATCGCCTTCGAAGTCGAGGGTCAGCTCCACGGTGATGGCCGTCTCCCCCAGCCGCCGCACCAAGTTCGCCACTCCGGGGTCCAAGTGGATCCGCACGCTCGCCTCCTGTCCGCCCGCGCCCCACGCTACCCGGGATCACTCCGGGCAACCCATTGCCAGCACGGCGGGGAGACGGGGAGGATCTCGGGATGACCTCCCTGCTGCTGTTGTGCACCGCCGACCCCAAGGTGAGCCGGAGCCTGGAAGGCCTTGCCGCCGAGGTGGGACTCACCCTCCACCCCGCCACCGCCGGCGATCCGGCCACCCCTCCGGCGGTGGTGGTGGTCGATCTCGACCGCCCGGGCGCCGAAGACGTCCTCGTCGACCTGCGGGCCCGGTTCCCCGAGGCGCTCATCGCCGGCCATCTCGGCATCCCCGACCGGGAGCGCTGGCTGGCCGCCGAACGGGGCGGCTGCGATGTGGTCGCCAATCGCGGCGCCCTGGCGGCGGCACTGCGCAAGCGCCTGGCCGCCGGTCCCAGCCGGGAACGGCGGCACCCGGTCATGGCCGCCGACGACGTGGCCGGCCGTCTCGGCGTGGTGCACCGCGACCCCGACGGCCCGCCCGGGGCTCGGGGTGCCCCCGGCAGCACCGGCCCCTTCGCCCTCTACCACGTCGGCAACCGGCTCTTCGCCTGCGCCGACCGCTGCCCCCACGCCGGGGCCGTGCTCTCCGAAGGGGAATTGGAAGCGGCCGTCGTCACCTGCCCCCGCCACGGGAGCCAGTTCGACGTCCGCACCGGTGAGCGCCTGCGGGGCCCGGCCGACACCCCCCTGTCCACCTTCCCCGTCCTGGAGGAGGGCGGCCAGGTGTACCTGATCCTGCCTCACGATGGGACGGGCTCCTGACCGGAGCGCGAGCAGCTGCTCAGCGGTCCCAGTCGCCGGCCAGCGTGAACGTGTCGAGGTCGAGCTTGGGGTCGACGGTGCGCAGCCCGTTGAGAAACTCCACGGCGTGGAGCTTGCACAGCTGCCAGCCGAGGGGATCGTTGGACCGGTGCACATGCACGCTGCGGGCGTGCTCCACCGGCACCCGGCACACGGCGCAGCGGCCCTCGGCCCGCTCGGGCCCGAGCCAGGCCATCATGGCCGACCAGCACCCACCGCAGAGCATCCCCGAGTCGTCCTTCAGGAAGAAGTCGCCGGGGTGGTACATGAAGCGGACACCGAAGGGCCCAATGGCCTCCGTGCCCTCGGCGGGCCCGACGAGCATCGTGCCGCAGCGGTCGCAATTCATGTCGAAGACGGTCACCGCGTTCGATCCCCGGTTCGCCCGCCGGCGTTTCCGGCCCCGTCGCTTGACGGCCCTGAAAATATATGAGAGTTTGCGCATACAGCTAACCAAGGGGGGCGTATGGCCGTGACGGAAACCCCGGCGCAGGTCCTCGACTGCAAGGGCATGCAGTGCCCGGTGCCGGTCATCAAGACGGCCCAGGCGATCAAGACCCTCGAATCCGGGCAGGTGCTCGAGTTGCTGGCCACCGACCCCGGGGTAGAACCGGACATGAAGGCCTGGTCGTCGCGCACGGGCAACGAGCTGCTCAGCATCGACAAGGAGGGCGACGTCTTCCACGTGTTCCTCCGCCGGGCTTGATGGGCCGGTCGACGAGTCACCCAGGGGGGCGGCATGTGGCGGGATGACGGCGAGGGCGAGGGCAAGGTCCTCTACGTCCAGACCCACGGGGTCGACGACCCGGGGCGCTGCGCCACCCCGTTCTTCCTGGCCGCCTCGGCGGCGGCGATGGAGGTCGAGGTCGGCATCTACTTCACCATGTACGGTCCCACGCTGCTGCGCAAGGACATGGTCGACAAGATCGGCCCGAAGGGCGAACGGGGCCAGCCGCTGTCCTATTTCATCAAGCAGGCCACCGACCTCGGCGTGCGCCTGTGGGTGTGCCAGCCGTCGCTGGACCTCAACGACCTGGCCCTGGAAGAACTCATCGACGGCGTCGAGATGATCGGTGGCGCCGCCTTCAACGACCTGGCCATGCGGGCCGACGCGGTGGTGTCGTTCTGATGGCGACGGCGACCATGCCACCCGGGGGCAGCGCGCTCCTCAAGAACACCGATGTGGCCGGCTACGACGACGTCACCTACGAGGTGAAAGAGGACCTGTTCCGCCAGGTGAAGGCGGACATGCGCTACCCCGACTATCTCTACGGCTGCTACGAGTGCGGCATCTGCGTGGCCGTCTGCCCGTCGGCCCGCTTCTACGACTTCAGCCCCCGGCGTATCGCCCAGGCCGCCGGTCGGGAGGACGTTGAGCTGGCCTACCAGCAGATGCAGGAGGACATCTGGGAGTGCTCCCAGTGCTTCTCCTGCGTCCGCTGCCCGCGGGGCAACAACCCCGGGGGGATCATTCTCATCATGCGCGAGGTGGCCATCAACAACGGGCTCGCCTCCGCCCGGGAGGCGCTCGAGGGCTACTCCCGCATCATCTACAAGATCATGTCGACGGGCACCCAGGTCTCCCCCGACATGCTCCAGCCCGACGCCTTCCCCGACTGGGGCCCCGAGGTGAAGGACGTCTCCGACAACCTCGACCTCTGGCGGCGGGCCCTGCCCCCGGAAACCCACCACACCACCTCCACGGGCTGGGACGTCGACGAGAAGACGCTGGTCGAGCTGTACCTCATCTGGTTCCACACCGGGGCCCTCGACATGATCAAGGATGTCGACGAGGGCCTCCACATGATCCTCGAAGATGTGATGGAGGAGCGCCTGGAGGACGCGGGAATTGAGCTCTGAGTGGGTCCCGAAGAGAAGGAAGGCAGGCCATGCCCATCCCCGTTGAAGCGCTGCTGAAGAAGAAGGAACACTTCGAGCGCGACCCGGACCGGCTTCCCCACGACTTCCGGGAGGACGTCTTCGCGCTGGAGGAGCAGGGCGAGTGGATCGTGCAGCGCGCCCCGGAGCCCATCGTCGAGGTGCCCACCAAGTACGGACGCCTGAAGAAGGTGCCCAAGGCCCAGCTCTGGCACCACAAGTCATGCGGGCAGTGCGGGCACATCCCGGGCTACTCCACCTCCATCTTCTGGGTGATGCGCAAGCTGGGTTACGACTACAACGACCCCCGGGACCAGACGTCGTGCACGGCGTGGAACTACTACGCCTCGGCCACCTCCAACGCCGCCGCCCAGGCCGCCGTGGCCCTGCGCAACTTCGCCGCCGCCTACGAGGTCGGCTACTTCCCCCTCATCCACTGCGGCACCTCCTACGGGCACTACAAGGAGGTACGCGAGGAGCTGTTGCTCCACCCCGAGCTGCGGGCGCAGGTGCGCGGGATCATGGACAAGCTGGGCAAGCCGATGGTCATGCCCGAGGAGATCGTCCACTACTCCGAGTGGTTCTACGCCATGCGCCACGAGATCGCCGCCCTCCAGGTGCGCGACTTCTCGGGCATCGCCGCCACCGTCCACCCGGCCTGCCACTACTACAAGCTGGTGGAGGGCGACGCCATCTACGACCCCGACGTCTACGGCGGCCAGCGCACGGCGATCGTCACGGGCGTGGCCGAGGCGCTCGGCGCCGACGTGCGGACCTACTCCACGTGGTTCGACTGCTGCGGGTTCGGGTTCCGCCACATCCTCGTCCAGCGTGACTTCACCCGCTCCTTCGCCACCCAGCGCAAGATCAAGGTGATGAAGGAGGAGGCCGACCCCGACGTGGTCCTCACCCACGACACCGG
>JBOGFO010000549.1:0-7652 GCA_050743445.1 Acidimicrobiia bacterium | reverse complement strand
CGATGGCGCCGGCTGGCGCGGCCAGACGGGTGGTCTCGACGTCGAGTTTCCAGCCTCTGCGGATGGACAGGTCTCCGTGCGCCTCGGGACGGGACGGGTGTCCTTCTCCCTCGAGGGTGGCGCGCGGCGTGGTGGAGTTGAGGACCGTGGACGTCTGGCGTTCAGCGATGTCCTGGACAGCACGGACATCGAGTACGACACGAACGGCCACCAACTCAAGGAGGTGCTGGTCGTGAAGCGCCGGCCCGGGGCGGGCGACGCCCTCCGGTTCCGGTTCCCTCTCGACTTGGAAGGCCTCACGGCCAGGGAAGAGCTCGACGGCGGCGTCGGCCTTTACGACGTGGGCGGGAAGGTGGTGGGGCGTTTTCCGACCGGGGTGGCTTGGGATTCCGCCGCGGAGCCCTCGGCCGGCCCCGTGCGGGTCTCCCTGGCCGGAACCGCCGAACGTCCCGTCCTTGAGGTCGAGCCGGACCCGGCTTGGGTGTCGGACCTTGCGCGGGTGTTTCCTCTCTACGTGGATCCCACTCTGGACGGCGGTGCCAACCCGCCGGCGCCGGGCAATCTGCGACCGGTGATCTCGGCCGGTGCGACGACGGCGACGGTCACCACGACGACCCCGACGTTGGCGGCGGATCCGGTGGTTGACCAGGAGGGCAGCCCAGTCAGCTACTGGTTCCGGATGTCGAATACGGACGACCCGGAGCGGGGCCAGACGGTGAACTCCGGATGGCTGAGCTCTCCGAGTTTTGCGGCGCCCGAGGGTTCCCTGCGAGACGGGATGACCTACTCGTGGAAGGTCGCAGCGTGGGACGGACAGAACATCTCGTGGTCCTCCACTACCCGGCTCAAGGTGAACCTTCGCCTCGGTGGCGGGCCGAGCCCGGCCGATGAAGTGGCCGGCCTGTCCGTGAATCTCGCCACTGGCAACGTGAGTCTCGCCAGCGGTTCACCGAGCATCTCGACGGTTGGCGGCCCGATCGGGGTCTCCTATACGTACAGTTCGAAGGCGTCTCCGGCCTATGGGCTCACCGGCCGGTACTACGGCGCCTGCACGAGCCTCGATACCCTGCCGGCGGAGCCGTCCATGGTCCGCACGGACGCCCCGCTCGACTTCTCCTGGGGTGTCGGCGCTCCGGTGCCCGGGGTGGACCCTAACAACTTCTGCGTGGTGTGGGAGGGGCTGCTCACGGTCCCCTCGGCGCAGAACAACTACATCTTCGGCGCCAACCACGACGACGACGTGCGGATCTGGATCGGTGGCCAGCTGGTGCTCAACAGCACCTCAGCCACGAGCACTCCGGAGTACGGCACCCCGGTCTCGCTGCTGGCCAACCAGACGATTCCGGTGCGGATCGAGCATCGGGAGCGGTCTGGCGGTGCCCACTTCCAGTTCTGGGCGAAGGGGCCCTTCCCGGAGATGATCGTGCCCGCCGACTGGCTGTCGCTGTCCGCCCCCGGAATGCCATCGGGCTGGTCGCTGTCCGCCGACGTGACCGGCGATCTCATGTACAACCAGGCGGTGGTGGGCGATCAGAGCCTCGTGCTGGTGTCTCCCTCGGGGGCGGCGGTCGAGTTCCGCCGGCCGACGGTGGACGCCTCGGGAGCGGCGTGGGCGCCGACCGATGGCGTCGACGACGTCGTCACCGCCACGTTCAGCGGCGGGGCACCGACCGAGTTCCAGGTCCACGGTGGCGACGGCACCCTCTACATCTTCGACGCCAAGGGCAAGCTCCGCAGCGCCACGCCAGGGACCGACGTGTCCGGCCCGACCGCGCCGAAGTACATCTGGAACACGACGACGGCCCGCCTCGACGAGATCCAGGACCGGCTGCTGCCCGGACGCGCCGTCAAGCTGCAGTACTCCCAGGACGAGTTCTCGGTGTCGGGTCCGTTCTGTCCCGTCCCGGCGGGATTCGCCAACCCTCCGGTTGGCGCCTTGTGCCGCCTGACCTATGTCGATGGTTCCACGCAGCTCGGGGAGACGCAACTCCTCTATCAGAACGGCCAGCTGGCACGGATCGTCGACCCCGGCTCGGAGGTCACCGACTTCGGCTACACCCAGGTGACCGTGAACGGCCGGCCCCGCCTGCTGCTCAGCAAGGTCCGTTCACCGCTCGCCTATGACGCCATCGCCGCCGGGCAGCGGGCCAACGACACCTCCACCTATACCGACATCGGCTACGACAGTTTCTGCCGGGTGACCTCGGTGACCTCGCCCGCTCCCTTCGTCGGCGACGCCCGCCCGCAACGGAACTACACCTATCCCAGCGCTTCCGAGACCAGAATCGACGTCGTAGGCACCCCGGAGAACCCGGATCGGCGAGTCACTTTCGACGACGCCGGGCGAGCCCTCACCGACGCCGACGGAGCCGGGAACACCACGACCAGCGCATGGGATCCCGTCCATGACCGCCTGACCTCGACCGTCGACCCCGAGGGCCGCCGGTCGACCCGCTTCTACAGCCCCCAGGGATGGCTCACCCAGCGCTACGGACCCGCCCCGGCCGCCCAGTTCGACGCCCAGGGCCGAGGCGGTCCACTCACCCAGACCGCCTACGACGGGGCCACCACCTTCGCGGACGGAACGAGCACCTCGTCGGCCGGAGCACCGGCCATCCGGGGGCTGGCCGCCACCTACTGGGACAACCCCAACCAGGCCGGGGAAGCGAAGTCGTGGGCCATGGGCGTGGATTCCAGCGGCGTGCTCTCCAAAGACTGGGGCGCCGGCGCTCCCAGCGGGGTCACCACCGACACCTGGTCGGCCCGGTTCACCGGCTCGATCCAACTCGACGCGCAGAGCAGCTATTTCTTCCGGGTCATCTCCGACGACGGCTTCCGCTTCTTCCTCGACGATCAGCTGATCGTCGACGCCTGGGCCGCGTCGAACTCGAACTGGTTCACCTACAACAACCCCACCCCCGGCCCCCACCGCCTCCGGATCGACTACCGCGACACCGGCGGCCTGGCCAGCATCGGGCTGTGGTGGAAAGGCGCCGTACCCGAAGGTGTCGTGCCCGGCGACAAGCTGGCGCCCCGCTACGGGCTGGCCACCGCGACCAAGGACGCCGACGGGAAGCGCAGCCGCACCGACTTCGCCAAGCCGGAGGAAGGACTGCCCACCGCCACCGTGGTGGACCCGGGCGGCCTCGCTCTGGTGACCAGCACCGCCTACAACGACACCTACCGGCGGCGCACCAGCCGCAACCTTCCCAAGGGTTCGGCCACGACCGTCATGTACAGCTACTACACACCGGCCGAAACGGTCAGCGGAAGCTGCGCCGGCACCACGGTGGCGCAGGCGGGTCTCCTCAAGCGAACGACGGCCGCCGACCCCGACGGCGCCGGCGGCGAGTCCCCCATCATCCGGGAGCAAGCCCACGACGCCTGGGGCCGGATGGTGGGCACCCGGACCATCGGCCATTACGGCACCGCCGACCCCTATTGGGCGTGCACGAGCCTCGACGCCCGAGGCCGCACCATCGGCCAGAGCGACCGGGCCAACAACCAGGCCACCGGTTGCCCGGCGGGGCGGATGTTGTGCGTGACCTTCAACGGCATCACCACGACCACGACGTTCCGTGACTCCGCCGGTACCACCCGCATCGTCACCGAGACCGCCGACCTCCTCGGGCGCCTCCGGGTCTACAAGGACGAACACGACACGTTCACCCGCTACATGTACGACCAGGCGGGGCGGCTGGGGGACACCACCCGTCAGTTCTCGGGTGACGTCGAGCGGCTCATCACCCACCACGACTACGACACCGCGGGGCGGATCTCGGCTATCACCGAGCATCTCTCCGGTGTCGGACGGACGACCGGCTACGGCTACTACAACAACGGGGCGCTGCGCACGGTCACCCGGCCCAACGGCGTGGTCACCACCACCAGCTATCAGGACCAGGGCTACGTCTCGCAGATCGCCCACGCCAAGACCTCGAACCTCGGAACTTTCACCTACGGAAGGAGCCCGGCCGGTCGGATGACCGTCGAGCAGGCCCCCATGCGCACGCACGAGGACAGCGAGTACAGCGCCTCGGCGATCCGCAACCGCACCTTCAGCTACGACGGTGCCGGGCGTCTCACGGCCGTCGGTGACACCCGCCCCGGGTTCCCGATGACCCAGACCACCTACGCCTACGATCCGAACTCGAACCGTTGCGGGATCAACACCGCCTCGTCGACGACCTGCGACACGAACTGGAAGTTCGACAATGCAGACCGCATCACGGACTCGCCCGGGTTCCACTACGGCTACGACAACCACGGGAACGTGACCAGCAACTTCAGCTGGCTCTACGCCTACGACACCTTCGACCATGCCACCCAGGTCGGTTTCGAGGCGTTCGACACCCTGGCGCCCTCCGGGCGGGTCCTCAACCACCGGTTCGGGGTCATTGACTCCGCCGTCGGCTACGGCGGCCCCGGCGACTCGCCCAGCTATGAGCGGTCCAACTTCGCCGACAACTTCGGCGAGACGGCCGCTGTGGCGCTGCCCAAGTGGGATCAGAGCAAGTGGGACACGTACAGCACCGGGCCCACCCGGACCGTGGATGTCCTCAATGGCGCCGGGCGCCTCGAGGTCATCACTGATGATGCCAAGGCGACGGCGCTGATGCCGGCCAAAGCCGACGTCGAGTCGACCTTGACCTACTGGTTCTCCGACAGGAACGCCTCGAGCGAGTTCCAGGTCCACCTGCGCCACAACGGCGACTCGGGGACACCGAACTACTTCTTGGAGATCCGCTCGAATTCGAACACCATCAAGCTGCGGAAGGTCGCGCCGGGATCGAGTTCGAGTGTGACCATTGGCCAGTTCACCTACAACCCCTCCGGCTCGGGCCCCGACCTCATGAAGCACGGGGTTCGCTTCCGGGTGCAGGGCAACCAGCTCAAGGTCAAGGTCTGGCCCAAGTTCAATACTGAGCCGTCGACCTGGAACCTCCAGGTCACCGACACCTCGGTGACCGCCCCCGGGTTCCTCCGCCTCAACCACGAGCACACCAGCGGCCCTCGCCGCACCGTGTTCGTCGACGACGTGGTCGTGCGCGATCTGTCCTCCGCGGAGCCGTCCCTGTTCACCACCACCTACATCACCGGTCCGGGCGGGCTCCTCGCCGTGGACCGCCAGGGGGTCACCACCTGGCCCCTGGCCAACGCCCACGGCGACATCGTCGGCACGACCAACACCACCGGCGCCTTCGACCCCCAGCCCTTCCTCGACGAATGGGGGGCCGACCCCCAAGCCTTCCAATACGGCGACTACCAGCCCCTCGGTTGGACCGGCTCCCAACTCCGATTCACCCCCCACGGCAACAAACCCATCATCCGCATGGGCGCCCGCCTCTACGACCCCACCCTCGGACGGTTCCTCCAGACCGACCCCGTCGAAAGCGGAAGCTGCAACGACTACGACTACGTCTGCGCGGATCCAGTCAACCAACTCGACCTCGACGGACGCGCGTGCCGACTCTGCCGAAAAGCCTGGAAAGTCGCCAGAGCCGTGCGTAACGCGCCAGTAAGTGGTCTAGGCGCCCTATATGGCGCGGCTGTTGGGGCGAAATGCCGTGCGAGAGAAGGAATGACACTTGTCTGCTCGAACGCCAAACGGGGTTATGTTCCTCGCGGTGGCTTCATGGTCGGAAATGTCTTCATTACGCGCCAAGCAGTGGTGGGTCAACGTCTATTGAAGCATGAGACTAGACATTCGGACCAATGGGCGTTTTTCGGGCAGGGCTTTGGGCTGCACTACGCTGGGGCTGAGGCAGTGTCGCTCGGAAGCGGAGCACGTGGTGACCGGGCCGGCTGCAATAACCTCTTCGAGCGGGCGGCGGGTCTGAAGGACGGCGGGTACCGATGCTGACTCGGCGGAGTCTGGTGGCTGCATTGTCCCTCTCTTTGTTCGGAGGATGTATACCGTTTCAGGGTGAGCCGCTTCCGCCTATTGGCATGTCGATCTCGAGCGAGGCCGCAGAGGTGCTCTATGGCCGATGTTCAGGGGAGCGCGTCTTGGAGGTGACGATACAGGCCGTGGAAGGTACCGATGGTGGCGGCGTTGTTACCGGGGAAGTCTTGTGGAAGATCCGATCCGAGAGTGGTGTCCAACAGAGCGTCTTTGAAGTGGGGGAAACGCCGGACGGATTTTCTGTGGTTGCACCAGCAACTGCATCCTTGCCGGCAACCGGAGAATTGGCAGTTACAGTCAAGACCACACGATTCGAGGGTTCCATTGACGTTGACCCTGGTCAAGTCGACCTTGAAAGCGTTCAGACCGGAGAAAAGAGCGTCAGCCGTGAGGAGTTCGACCTTGAACGTGATTGTTAAGCGATCGGTTGACCTGGTCCTGTCAGACGGTTTGTGTAAGTGGAGTATCCACCATTCCTGAATCGAGCCGGGTAAGGCTTGATGGTGTCAGGGATTTTGTGTAAGAGAGCATCCCTTGACTCTTGCCATGATCTGTTGCTCGAAGCGGTCGCTCACCACACCGACGAGCGGTGGGTCCTGCTCTACATCGAACGGTGGCTGAAAGCCCCCATGTAGATGCCGGACGGGTCCCTCCTACCGCGAGAGAAGGGGACCCCACAGGGTTCTCCGATTTCGCCGTTGTTAACCAACCTATTCATGCACTACGCGTTCGATCGTTGGATGGACCGGGAGTTCCCGGGCTGTCCGTTCGAGCGCTACGCGGATGCCATCGTCGCCCACTGCAACACCGAGAGACAGGCTCAAAGACTGCGGGCCGCCATCGCCGAGCGGCTCGGGACCCTGGGTCTCGAGCTGCACCCCGACAAGACGAAGGTCGTGTACTGCAAGGACGCGAAGCGCATATTGAACTCGGAGCACACCAGCTTCGACTTTCTCGGCTACACCTTTCGGGCTCGCCGAGCGCATGGGCGGTGGGGGCTCTTCATGAGCTTCCTTCCGGCCATGAGCAACAAGGCGAAGAAGGCGAAAGGCAAGCAGATCCGAGCGTGGCATCTCAAACGTCGCAGTGGGACGGACCTGTCCGGCCTCGCCGAGGACATCAATCCTCAGGTGCGCGCCTGGATCAACTACTACGGAGCCTTCTACCGCTCCGAGTTGACTTTCCTGGCGGAGCGCATCGACGAGCATCTCGTCCGATGGGCGATTCACAAGTTCAAACGACTGCGCAACAGGCCCCAAAAAGGGGCTCTTCTGCTTCATCCGTGGGTTGATCCACCACCTCCGACTTGAGCGCGACGAAGATGGACTCCAGGTTGGGTGAGGAGGTCGGGCGTGGGCGCTGCGGGACGGAACCAGCGGTGCGGGTGCGGAAGCGGCCGGAAGGCCAAGCGTTGCTGCGGGGTCCAGCGAGGTCCCTCAGAATCCGACCTGGCCCGGGCGTTTCTTGCCAGCCACCTCGTCTCGGCTGCCCGGGTCCTCGGTGGGGGCTGCGATGAGGAGCTCGGCGACCTCCAGGCGGAGATGCTCGAGCTGCCGACGATCGACACCGGGCTCCAACTCCCGCTTCCCCGGCTGCTGACGCCGGATGTCGACCGGCTTCTGGTGGCCATCGAGAACGGCGACCTCGACGAGATCGACGACGCCCTCCCTGCGGTCCTGGCCCGGGTGGACACCCCTGTGGCTCGGGCCGAGCTGGCTCGGGCTCTGCTCGTGCTGCGCGACCGGGG
>JBOGFO010000548.1:0-2277 GCA_050743445.1 Acidimicrobiia bacterium | reverse complement strand
GGGTGAGGCCCCGCGACCGGTCGAGCCCGAAGCCGACCAGCGGTCCTCCGGGACCGGCCAGCTCCTCCATCAGAGGCCCGAGGTCGCCGGGGCGGGCGAAGCGCTTGGCCGCCCGCAGCACCGCGCCGCCGGCGCCCGTCCGCCGGGGGCCGGTCACCTTCCAGCCCGCCCGCCGCAGGTCGGCCACCTGGGCCCCCTGGTCGATGACCCGGGGCCCTCCGACGACGGCGATCGCCTCCGGGTCAGCCTCGAAGCGGACGGCCACCTCACCGCCCGGGCCCTCGACGGCCACCGTGACGAGGGCGTCGACCCGGCAGCCGGCGAGCACCAGGAGCGGCGCCACGAGAAGCAGGGAAAACCAGCGGCCGCCCCGCAGGTACGCATGCGGGGCGGCCGGGTTCATACCCCCAAACTAGAGGGGGCGGTTGGCAATCAGTAGGCGGATCCGTCGATCAGGTCGCCGTAGTACCGACCCTCCAGCGGCTCCTTCGTGTCACCGAAGAACCCCGATTCGGCTGGGCGGGCGGCGGCGTCGGCCCTGATCTTCTGGATGATCTCCGCCGGGCTCATGCCCGAGCAGGGACCGGCGTCGATGCACCGGGCGACGAGGCCGGCCACGTGGGGCGAGGCCATCGACGTACCGGAGATGCTCTCGTACCCGCCGTCGTTCCAGGTCGAGTACACACACACCCCCGGGGCGGCCACCACGTGGGCGGCATCGGCGGCGTCCGGCAGTGTGAAGTTGGAGAAGTCGGCGGCGGTGTCGTCTTCGTCCTTGGACGAGCAGTCGGCCTCGCCTTCTCCGCCGGGCAGCCCGTCGAAGTCGGCCATGGCCGTCACGGTCAGGACCTCGTCGTAGGCAGCGGGAACGCTCTCGACCAGGTCGACCTTGGAGTTGCCGGCGGCCACCACCACCGTCACACCCGAGGCCACCACCCGGCAGACCGCCTCGTGGAAGGGATCCTGGCTCTCCGCACCGCAGGAGGCGTCGTCGACCCCGTCACCGCCGAGGCTCATGTTGACGACCTTGATGTTCTTCTCGGCGGCGTTGGCCGCCACCCAGTCGAGGCCGCAGATGACGTCGGAGATGGCTCCGGTCCCGAGGGTCCCGAAGACCTTGACGGCGTAGAGCGGTGCCCCGGGGGACACCCCGACCACGCCGGAGTCGTTCGCCATGGCGCCGACGGTTCCGGCCACGTGCGTTCCGTGGCCGTGCTCGTCGCTGTAGTCGCCGCCCTCGTCGGGCTCGCTCGACTTCCCGCCCCCGAGGAGGCTGCCCAGCAGGCCGCCCAACGCGTCGGAGGTGCAGTCGACACCACCCACCACGTTGAGGTCGGGGTGCGGGGAGATCCCGGTGTCGATGATGGCGACCGCGGCGTTCGGATCAGCCCGGGAGAACACCGAGCCGTCGGCGTTGGCCTTCGGGCCGGCACCGATCCGGCTCACGCCCGCCGGGGCATCGTCGTCGAGGAGGGTGACCCGCCGGTCGGGGACGACGTACGCCACCCGGGGGTCCTGGGTCAGGGACTTGAGGTTGAGGAGCGGAAGGGTGACCAGCAGGCCGTTGAGCGTGCTGAACACCCCGTTGACGGTCGCTCCGAGGCCCGTGGCCGACTCGGCCATGGCCTCGGAGGCATGCGGGGACTTGAGGACCACGATGTACCGGCCGAAAGCCGGGATGATCTCGCCTGTCGCCTGCGTAGCCACAGCCACGGGGACGAGCGAGGAAATGAGCAGGGCCACAATCGATCGGCGCAGCATCCTTGCCCGACCTCCCTCTCTCTTTCTTTCGCGCGCTTGGTGAGGGCACGGGGAGCTCCGGTGCTCCCCTGGCGGCTCCGCCAGTCGGGAAGAGAGTGCGGTCGGCCCGAGGTGTTTCGGGTGTCCCCGAGGTAATTCGGGTGATTTGGTGCTTTTATCCCTCTGAGCCGCTTGTGACCGGTTCGACGGGGGGTGGCTCGATTCCTTCTATGGATCGGAAAACCACCTCGTCGCCTTCGGCGTCCACGACTACGGTCTCGCCGGCCCGGAATTCCTTCCACAGGATCCGCTCCGAAAGCGGGTCCTCCACCAGGCGTTGGATGGCCCGCCGCAGCGGTCGGGCACCGAGGGTCGGGTCGTAGCCCTTCTTGGCCAGGGCGACCTTGGCGTCGGGGGTGAGCTCGAGGGCCAGACCCTGGCCCTCCAGCTGCTCACGCACCCGGCGGATCATGAGGTCGACAATGGTCGTGACCTCTTCCTGGGTCAGCTCGTGGAAGACGATGACCTCGTCGATGC
>JBOGFO010000547.1:0-3491 GCA_050743445.1 Acidimicrobiia bacterium | reverse complement strand
GGCGTGGAGGACGGGCCGGCCCGTCTCCGCCGCCCGCCACTGGCTCATGGCCAGGTGCTGGGCGGAGTTGGCCGACCGCCGGAAGGAGCGGTTGTTGGTCGACACCACGATGGCCTCCGCCCCCCGGCGGGCGTAGTCCCGGGCCAGCGGACCGAAGGTGGACTCGAAGCAGATGAGGCCCCCCACCTCGACCGTCCCCGGCCCGTCACCGCCGGCCGAACCGGGAACGGGGAACAGGGTGGGGCCGTCGCCGGGGGCGAAGTCCTTAGGCACCTGCTGGAGCTCCTCGATGAACGACAGGGCCGCCCGCCACGGGACGAACTCGCCGAAGGGGACCAGGTGGCGCTTGCGGTAGACCGACGGGGCCCGACCCTGGGCCGTGTACATGAAGGTCGTGTTGTACAGCCGGCCTCCGGGGGCGTCGACGTTGCCGCCGGCCAGCACGACCGTGTCCAGCCGGCGGGCCAGTGCGGTGAGCCCGTCGTCGAGGAAGTCGTCGGTGGCCGGGTCGTCGTCCAGGGCGGACTCGGGGAGGACGACGAGGTTGACGGGACCGGTGATCCCTTCGGCCAGCCGGAAGTGGTTGGCGGGCAGGTAGCGGGCGTCCACCTCCTCCTGGGTGAGCGGCCGGTTCTGGTCGTTGCCCTGCACCAGCGCCACCTGCAGCGTGCCGGTGACGGTCGGGGCGGGCAGCAGGACCTGGGCGGCCACGACGGCGACGCCGGCGCCGGCGAGGGTCCGCAGAGCCGGCAGGCGGCGACCGGCCAGCGCGTCGGCCACCCAGCCGTTGACGGCCACGGCCACCAGGGAGGCGAGCGCCACGCCTCCCCAGGCGGCGAGGGACCGGCCGGGGATGAGGTCGTGGAAGGCGTAGCCGACCTCGCCCCAGGAGAAGCCCCCGAAGGGAACCCGGGACCGGCCGGCCTCGGCCAGGACCCACACCGCCGCCACCGCCGGGGCGGTCGCCCGACCCCGCACGGCCAGCCCGCCCACCACCGCACCGGCCAGCGCCCACCAGCACGACAGGAAGCCAGCGAAGGGCACGATGGCGACAACCCCGAAATGCCACGTCCAGGAGACCAGCACGCCGAAGAAGGCGAGTCCGGCCACCCCGCCGCAGGCCGCCCCCATCGCCGCTCCCCCGCCCCGCCAGGCGATGACGAGCGGCACCAGGGCCACGAGGGCCAGGGGCCCCCAGTCGAGCGGGGGAAAGGCGGCGGTCAGGATCAGTCCGGAGGCGGCGGCGAGAGCGAGGCGGCGACGACGGCTCAGCAGCAGTGCAAGCCCATCAGACGCAGTCGGCGCACAGGACGCGCTCGTGGTCGGCGAGCTGGCTCGGGTGCTTCACCAGGAAGCACGACCGGCACACGAACTCACCGGGTCGCTTCGGCGGGATGCGGGAGCCGGGCTCGGCCCGCTCGTCGATGTCGACGTCGTCGTCTTCCTGGTCGTACTCGTCCTCATCCAGCAGCCCGCTCGAGGTGCGCTCGAGCAGCAGGACATCGAGCGGCTCCTCGACGTCGTCGGGATGGACGTCCTCTTCGAGGTCGAGGCTCTCGTCCTCGTCGTCGTCGGTCTCGGCTTCGGCTCCCTCCGGAATCTCCGCCTCGACGTCTCCGACGAGGATGTCCTCATCGTCGTCGTCCCCGATTGTGGGCGACGCGAACTCGTCGTCCTCGTCGAGCTCTTCCTCGTCGAGGTCCGGCTCTTCGGGTTCTGCTTCGTTTTCTTCGAATTCGTCGTCGGCCATCCGGTGTTCCCTCCTCGAAGGGTGCCGGAGTATACGCCGATGAAGTCCGAAGAACGCGCGATGCAGGAAGGAGAAAGTTGCCCAAAAAAGTGGGAGCCCAGGAGACCGTTGGGGCCACTGTTTGGCCCGACCCGCACCGGCGCGGATGGGTTATTCCAGCGTTCTCTACTGGGTCTCCTGGACTCCACCCCGACTTACGCCTCTTCCGGGAGCCAGCGGACCCTCGGAAGCCCACGACCTTGGCGCATATGGAATCGGGACGCCGCTAAGTACGCCCGATACGGGCAGGTGGTGTCAAGTCCGTCGGAACCGAAAAACATGGTCCTTACCTGCGGCTTCGCGTAACGCCGCAGGTCAGGGAAATGAAAAAAAACTTGCGGGGACGACGGTCCGCGGTCATGAGGGTTACCGGTTGGTGACGGTCGGCATCAGACACCGGTGAAGGGCCGTTCAGCCAACCTCCGCCAAGTGCCGGACGGACCCGGTCAGTCGGGCGGTGGACCGGCCCCGGCTGACCGGCACGACCTCGATCGCCTGGGGCAGGCGCTCCTTCACCTCGGCCGCGTGGGTCACGACGAAGACTTGCCGGAACCGACCCGACAATCGCGTGATGGCGGCGAGGAGACGGTCGCGGTGCTCCGCGTCGAGCGACCCCAGCACCTCGTCGAGGACCAGCAGGCCGACCTGACCGCCGGAGAGGAGATTGACCTGCTCGCCGATGGCGATGCGCAACGACAGGTTGGCGAGGTCGGTCTCCGACCCCGAGTGCCGATCGAGGGAGTGGCCACCACCACCCCCGACTCCGCCGATGCGCAGCTCGAAGGTGTCAGGGTCGACCTCGAGTGAATCGAAGCGGGCGTCGGTGAGCTCCCGGAACAGGGCGGTCGTATGGGCCGACAGGGCGGGACCCACCTGGCCCACCAAGCTGTTGCGGAACTCGGCCATAAGCTCGGCCAGCCGGCCGAGGTGCCGGGCGTCGTCCTCGTGGCCGGCCAGCTCACCCCGCCGCCGGCGCTCATCCTCCAGCCGCTCCGTCCGCTCGGCCCGGCGCTCGGCCAGACCCCGTTCGGTCAGGCGGGCCTCCATCACCGCGTCGCGGGCCTGCTCGACGGCGGCGTTGGCTTCGCCACGGGCGGCGAGGGCCTCGGCGTGGGCGGTGGTGTCGAAGCCGACGGCCCGGCCCGCTTCGACCAGCCGGGCGACCTCCGCCTCGGCCTCGGTGAGGGCGGCCTGCTCGGCGCGCATCTCCGACGCCAGCTGTTCCCGCCGGGCCAGACGCTCGGTGAGCCGCAGCATCTCGTCGCGGGCGGCCTCGCCCTCGGCCACGGCCTGGCGCTGCCCGTCGAGGTCGGTCGCCTCCGGACCGTCCCCGCCACCGGCGCCGGCGAGACCGGCCTCGGACGTGGTCATGGCGCCGCGGGCGGCTTCGAGCTCCATGCGGACGGCCAGTCCGCGCTGGGCCCGGGCCTGGCTCTCGACCCGCGCCGCCTCGGCTTCGGCCGCCCGCCGCTCGGCCGCCACCTGCTCCACCCGGGCCGCCTCGAGCTCCGCGCCAGCCCGGGCGCAGGCCGCTTCGGCCTCGGACCGGGCGGCGGCCCGGGCGGAAGCCACGTCCTCGAAACAGGCGCCGAGCTCCTGGCCACACAACGGACAGGGGGCGTCGGGGTCGAGACGAGCGGCCGTCGCCACTTCGTCGGCCGCCGTGCGCCGGCGGCTCTCGGCCGCGGCCAGGGCCGCCTCC
>JBOGFO010000546.1:0-11838 GCA_050743445.1 Acidimicrobiia bacterium | reverse complement strand
CAGTTCCCACTGGGTGGGGGGGCGCGGGCCGAAGGGGGTCAGGCGCTGGAGTTGTGCTGCGCCTGGGGCCGCACCCTGTCCGACGGCGACCTGACCTACAGCGTCACGGCCGCCGACCCCGCCACCGCCGGCGTCATCCGGGCCGCGGTCCGGGAATGGGACGACGTCCTGGCCGTGGCCTTCACCGAGGTCGCGCCCAGCGACGCCACCGACGTGCAGATGCGCTTCACCGAGTCCGCCGGGCGGACAGAGGGACAGGCGGTGACCAGCTTCACCCAGCGGGGTCTGATCCGCCGGGTCGAGATCACCATCAAGGGTGGGCTGGCGCCGGAGAACTCCGGGGGCATCATCCAGATCGCCAAGCACGAGTTCGGCCACGCCCTGGGCCTGGGTCACGCCAACTTCGACGGCAACCTCATGTCGGAGGCGGTCAGCCCCGAGCCTTCGCCCATCCCCACCTGCGCCGTCAGCGGGGTGCTGGAGGCCAACCGGTGGAAGATGGTGGACCCCGAGTCCAAGCGGCCCCACGCGCCCCGGGCGTCCGAGGTCTCCTGCTAGCGCTAGCGGGCTAATCCTCGATGCCGACGGCGGTGAGGAGGAAGGCGTAGGTGAAGGCCTCCTTGCGCCAGGCGTCGTAGCGGCCCGACGGGCCCCCGTGGCCGGCGCCCATCTCGGTGCGGAGGAGCAGGGGAGGGTCGCCCTTGGCGGTGGTCCGCAGCTTCGCCACCCACTTGGCCGGCTCCCAGTACGACACCCGGGGATCGTTGAGGCCGGCGGTGACGAGCAGGGCCGGGTAGGCCTGCGATGTCACGTTGTCGTACGGCGAGTACGACCTCATGGTGGTGTAGAAGTCGGCGTCGGCCGGATTTCCCCACTCCTCCCACTCGATCACCGACAGCGGCAACGACGGGTCGGAGATGGTCGACACCACGTCGACGAAGGGCACCTCGGCCACGGCGCCGGCGAACAGGTCGGGACGGCGGTTGAGGACGGCGCCGATCAGGAGTCCACCGGCGCTGCCTCCGAGGACGACCAGGCGTTCCGGTGACGCCCAGCGCGACTCGACCAGCTGCTCGCCGCAGGCGATGAAGTCGGTGAAGGTGTTGGCCTTGTGGTGGAGCTTGCCGGCCTCGTACCAGGGCCGGCCCATCTCCCCGCCGCCCCGGACGTGGGCGATGGCGAAGGTCATGCCCCGGTCAAGCAGGCTCAGCCGCAGGGATGAGAAGTACGGGTCGGAGCAGCTCTCGTAGGAGCCGTAGCCGTAGAGCAGGCACGGGGCGGTCCCGTCGACCGGGGTGTCGGCCCGGCGCACGGCCGAGATCGGGACCCGGGTGCCGTCGGGCGCGGTGGCCCACAGCCGTTCGGTGACGTAGCCCGACGGGTCGTAGCCACCCAGGACGGGCTCGCGCTTCAGGAGCTCGCGCTCCCGGGTGGTGAGGTCGTAGGCATAGACCGAATTCGGGGTGACGAGGGAGGTGTAGGTGTAGCGCAGGGTGGTGGTGTTGAACTCCGGGTTGAGGGCCTCGGACACCCCGACCCGGCTGACCGCTTCGGGTTGGTCCACCAGGTGCTCGTCCCCGCTGGTCAGGTCCCGGACCCGCAGGCGGCGGACGCCTTCCGCCCGTTCCAGGACGACCAGGTGGCCGGCGAGGGCGTCGACACCCTCCAGCTTCACCTCCGGCCGGTGGGGGATCACCTCCCGCCAGGAATCGCGGCCCGGATCGGTCACTGGCGCCTCGACCAGCCGGAAGTTGGGGGCGTCGTCGTTGACGAGGATGAAGAACCGGTCGCCCCCGGGGCCCGGAGTGTCCCCGACGAAGGCGTGATCGAGCGAGTACTCGACGTCCTGGCGCCGCGGCTCGACGACGCGGAACTCGCCTTCGGGGTCGGAGGCGTCGAGGACCCGGACCTCGGATGTGGTGGCCGAGTGCAGGTCGATGACGATGAAGCCACCGCTGCGGGTGCGGGCCACGGAGGCGAAGAACCGGTCGTCGTCCTCCTGGTGCACGAGGACGTCCTCGGCCGCGTCCGTGCCCAGCTTGTGCCGCCAGATCCGCCAGGGCCGGTGGGCGTCGTCGAGGGTGGAGTAGAAGAGGGTGGCGTTGTCACTGGCCCAGGCGGAGCCGTAGTACGTGTTGGGGATGCTGTCGGGCAGGTCGGCGCCCGTGGTCAGGTCCCGGACCGCGAGCTGGTACTCCTCGTCGCCGGCGGTATCGAGGGACCAGGCCAGCAACCCGTGGTCGGGGCTGACCTCGAACATGCCGATCTCGCAGTATTCGTGCCCTTCGGCCACCGCGTTGTGGTCGAGCAGCACCTGTTCGTCACCCTCCGGTGCCGCCTCCTGCCGGCGGCAGTACACGTGGTACTGGAGGCCCTCGACGCTGCGGGAGTAGTAGCGGAAGGGCCCGTGGGGGACCGCCACCGACAGGTCCGTCTCCTGGATGCGGCCCACGATCTCCGTGTAGAGCCGCTCCTGGAGGGCCTTGGTGGGGGCCATGACCGCCTCGGTGTAGGCGTTCTCGGCCTCCAGGTAGGCGACCACGTCGGGGTCCTCCCGGTCGCGCAGCCAGTGGTAGTCGTCCGGGCGGCGGTCGCCATGGGCCTCGTGGACGTGGGGCACACGCTTGGCGACGGGGGGAGTGGGGGCTCGATCCAGCATCGGGCCACACTGCCATATCCGCCATCGGGGGAAGGGCCGGGAGCCGAGGCCGTTAGGATCGCCCGGCTGTGGAGCCGCTGATCCTGATCATCGTTCTCGCCCTGGCCGTCGTCGGCACCGCCACCCGCGTCGTCGTGACCCGCCGGTCCCTGCGACGCCAGGAGGAGGCCGAGCGCCGGGCCGCCGAGGAAGCCCGTCGGGCCCCGATGCCGAAGGCGCCCGCCCAACCGCCACGGCCCGTGACCGAGGCGGTGCCCGCACCGCTACCCGAGCCCGAACCGGAACCGGAGGTCGAACCGGAGCCGGTCGCTCCGGAGCGGCCCAGGTTGCGGGACCGGCTGGGAAAGGCCCGGGAGATGCTGTCCGGCCTGGTCGGCGACCTCCGGGCCCGGGAGCGGATCGACGACGACACCTGGGACGAGCTCGAGGAGGCGCTCATCCGGGCCGATGTGGGGGTCACGACCACCACCCGGCTCCTCGACGATCTGCGCCGGAAGGTGAAGGAGACGGGGGCGAGCACCCCCGACGAGCTGCTCGGACTGCTCAAGTCCGACCTGGTGGAGATGCTCGCCGCCGACCGGACCCTGGCCATCGTGCCCGGTGAAACCAACGTGTGGATGTTCGTCGGCGTCAACGGCGTGGGGAAGACGACCTCCATCGGCAAGCTCGGACAGCAGCAGGCCGCCGAGGGGCGCCACGTGGTGATGGCCGCCGCCGACACGTTCCGGGCCGCGGCGGCCGAGCAGCTCGAGCTGTGGTCCAAGCGGGTCGGAGCCGACCTGGTGCGGGGTCAGGAGGGCGCCGATCCCGGGTCGGTGGTCTTCGACGCCATGAGCGCGGCGCAGAACCGGGGAGCCGAGCTCGTCCTGGTGGACACCGCCGGCCGCCTGCACACCAAGGTCAACCTGATGGAGGAGCTGAAGAAGCTGCGCCGCATCGTCGACCGCACCCCCGGGGCGTTGAAGGAGGTCCTCCTCGTCATCGACGCCACCACGGGCCAGAACGGCCTCGTCCAGGCCAAGCAGTTCGGCGACGCGGTCGATGTCACCGGCGTCGTCCTGACCAAGCTCGACGGGACCGCCCGAGGTGGCATCGTCCTGGCCGTCCAGGCCGAGCTCGGCATCCCGGTCAAGGTCGTGGGCGTGGGCGAGACCGCCGACGATCTGATCGAATTCGACCCCGAAGAGTTCGTCGACGCCCTCTTTACGGGCTGACGAGCGCCCCTACACTGGCGCCCTCATGTTCGACGCCCTCTCGGAACGGTTCGACTCGATCTTCACCCGCATGCGGGGCCGGGGCCGCCTGGGTGAGAAGGAGCTCGACGAGATCGCCCGGGAGATCCGCCTCGCCCTGCTGGAAGCGGACGTCAACTGCAAGGTGGTCAAGACCTTCATCGGTCGGGTGAAGGAACAGGCCGCCGGAGCCGAACTGTCCAAGAGCCTCTCGCCCGCCCAGCAGGTCATCAAGATCGTCCACGCCGAGCTCATCAACACGCTGGGGGGCACCACGGGCAAGCTGACCATGAATCCCAAGCCGCCCACCGTGGTGATGCTGGTCGGCCTGCAGGGATCGGGGAAGACGACCGCGGCGGGGAAGCTGGCCAAGCACCTGAAGAGCCAGGGGCTGCAGCCGCTGCTGGTGGCCGCAGACCTCCAGCGCCCGGCGGCGGTCCGGCAGCTGGAGATCCTGGGCGAGCAGGTGGGTGTCCCCGTCTACACGCAGCCCGACGACCCGGTGGCCGTGGCCCGCGGAGCCCGGGAAGAGGCCGCCCGCCTGGGGCGCAACGTGGTCGTGGTCGACACCGCCGGCCGGCTCCAGATCGACGAGGCCCTCATGGACGAGCTGGCCCGGATGCGGGCCGCGGTCGTCCCCGACAACGTCCTCCTCGTCGTCGACGCCATGACCGGCCAGGAGGCGGTCACCGTCGCCGAGGCGTTCACCGAGGCGGTCGGCATCGACGGCGTGGTCCTCACCAAGATCGACGGTGACGCCCGGGGCGGGGCGGCGCTGTCGGTCAAGGAGGTGACCGGGCGGCCGATCCTCTTCGCCGGGACGGGGGAGAAGCTCACCGAGTTCGAGCCCTTCCACCCTGATCGAATGGCGGGACGGATCCTCGGGATGGGTGACGTGCTGACCCTGATCGAGAAGGCGGAGGTGAGCTTCGACCAGGCCCAGGCCGAGAAGACGGCGGCCAAGCTCCGCAAGGGCAACTTCACCCTCGAGGACTTCCTCGAGCAGATGCAGCAGGTGAAGAAGATGGGCCCGCTCCAGAACATCATCGGCATGCTGCCGGGCATCCCCAAGGAGTTGAAGAACGCCCAGGTGGACGACCGGGAGCTGGGCAAGGTGGAGGCCATCATCCGCTCCATGACCCTGGCGGAGCGGGAGGACCCGGCCATCATCAACGGATCCCGGCGGCTGCGCATCGCCCGGGGCAGCGGCACGACGACGCAGGATGTGAACGCCCTGCTGAAACAGTTCAAGATGGTGCAGCAGATGATGCGCCAGGTGGCCGGCGGCAAGCGGCCGCGGCTCCCCATGCCGGGCCTGTAGCCTTTCCCCGTTCTGAACCCGCGACCCCAGGGCTCGGGGTGACCCCGAAACAGAGGAGACTGTGTTGTGGCTGTGAAGATCCGCCTGATGCGGATAGGCAAGAAGAAGCAGCCGACCTACCGGGTCGTGGTGGCGGACGCCCGCTCGCCCCGGGACGGGCGCTTCGTGGAGATCATCGGCAAGTACGGGCCCCGCGAGGAACCGCCGCTGGTGGACATCGACAATGACAAGGCGCTCGTCTGGCTCAGCAAGGGCGCCCAGCCGACCGAGCAGGTGCAGCGGCTCCTCACGATCTCCGGCGCCTGGGAACAGCACCTGGCGGGGAAGGCCAAATGAGCGACGAGTACGACTCGAGTGACGAATTCGACGAGGACGAGGACGAGCTCGACCTGCTCGACGAGGACGGGGACGACCTCGACGACGAAGACGACGACGAGGAGGTCGGCGCCGAGGGCAACCGCCTGGTCGGCGGCCTGCCCAAGGGTGTCCTCGAGTACCTGGCCCGCAACATCGTGGACGACCCCGACGCCGTGTTCGTCGAGACCAGCGAGGGTCGTGGGGAGGTCGAGCTGCGCCTCCATGTCGCTCCCGGCGACATGGGCAAGGTGATCGGGCGCCGGGGTCGGGTGGCCCAGGCCCTCCGCCAGGTGGTGGCCGCCGCCGGCAGCAAAGAGGGCGTGCGCGCCAGCCTCGACATCGTGGACTGACCCCGGTGACGAACCCGGGCCGCCTCGAGGTCGGGCGGATCGTCCGGGCCCACGGGATCCGCGGTGAGGTGATCGTCGAGGCGGTCAGCAACCGGCCGGAACGCTTCGAGGCCGGCTCCGAGCTCTTCGCCGGTGATCGCCGGTTCGTGGTTCGGCGCGCCGGCGCCCACGGAGGGCCCGATCCCGCCGGGCGAATCTCGCGCCGCCGGTGGATCGTCGCCTTCGACGGCGTGGAGGACCGCAACCAGGCCGAGACGCTGCGGGGGACGGTGCTTCACGGCGACCTCCTGGCCGGCGACTCCGAGAGCGACGAGCTCTGGGTCCACGAGCTGGTCGGGGCGGAGGTGACCGACCCGGCGGGCAACGTCCTCGGCCGGGTGGCGGCGGTGGAGGCCAACCCCGCCTCCGACCTCCTGGTGCTCGAGGAGGGCGCGCTCGTCCCCATGGTCTTCATCGTCGAGGCGGCCGCCGGCAAGGTCGTGATCGATCCTCCCCACGGCCTGTTCGATCTGTGACATGGCTCCTCGCCTGGCGGCTCATCGCGGTGCGGCCGGGGGCCCCTGCCCCAACCGCCAGGCCCTGCTGGCGCAGGTCCTCTGACATGCGCATCGGCTGACATGCGCATCGACGTCTTCACCCTCTTCCCCGGGTACTTCGCCGGCCCCCTGTCGGAGTCGCTGCTCGGCAAGGCCCGCGACCGGGGCGTCATCGACGTCCGGCTCCACGACCCCCGGGACTGGACGAGCGACCCGCACCGCATGGTCGACGACACTCCCTTCGGAGGCGGGGCGGGCATGGTGATGATGCCGGGCCCGCTGTTCGCGGCGGTGGAGGACGTCGCCCCGCCCCGGCCGCTGTTCCTGCTTTCGGCCGCCGGCCGGCGCTTCGACCAGGCGCTGGCCGCGGAGCTGGCCGCCGGGGAGGGCTTCGCCCTCGTGTGCGGCCGCTACGAGGGCGTCGACCAACGGGTCGCCGACCACCTCTGTGACGGCGAGCTGTCGGTGGGCGACTACGTCCTGGCCGGGGGGGAGGGGGCGGCGCTGGTGGTGATCGAGGCGGTGACCCGGCTGGTCCCCGACGTGATGGGCAACGAGTGCTCGGCCGGCGAGGAGTCCTTCGCCGCCGGCCTCCTCGAGTATCCCCAGTACACCCGCCCGGCCGAGTTCCGGGGCCTGGAGGTGCCGGAGGTGCTGCGGTCCGGTGATCATGGCCGGGTGGCCCGCTGGAGGCGGGCCCAGGCCCTGCGCCGCACCCTCGAACGCCGGCCCGACCTGCTCGCCGGACGGGATCTGACCCCCGACGAGGTCCGTCTGCTGGAGGACCTGGACTGACTGCCGTTAGACTGATCGACCGCCTACCCCCGCTTTCGGTCAGGAGCCCTGTCATGCAACGCACCGACCTCGTCGATCGCGCCTACCTCCGCGACGACGTTCCCGTCTTCGCACCGGGCGACACTCTCAAGGTGCACGTCCGCGTGGTCGAGGGCACCCGCGAGCGGGTCCAGGTCTTCCAGGGTGTGGTCATCCGCCGCCAGGGCAGCGGGATCCGGGAGACTTTCACGGTGCGGAAGGTGAGCTTCGGGGTCGGGGTGGAGCGGACGTTCCCCGTTCACTCGCCCATCCTGGCCAGGATCGAGGTCGTGACCCGGGGCGACGTTCGCCGGGCCAAGCTGTACTTCCTGCGCGGCCGCGTGGGGAAGGCGGCCAAGATCAAGGAGAAGCGGTTCTGACCGAACCCGACGACAGCCCCGACGCCGGCGACGCCGGGGATGAGCCGCGCCCGGTCGGCACCATGGTCAGCTCCGGCGGCGGCCGGAGGCCCTTCTCACACTGGCCGGCCGTCATCCCCGAGCCGGCTGCCGCCCCCGTGGGCGAGCAGGAGGAGAAGCGGCGTTCGCTGCTCCACGAGCTGCCCCTGCTCCTGCTGGTGGCGTTCCTCATCGCCTTCGGGGTCAAGTCGGTGGTCGCCCAGGCGTTCTTCATCCCCTCGGAATCCATGGAGGCCACCCTCAAGGTGGGCGACAGGGTGCTCGTGTCCCGGCTCTCCTACCGGATGCACGACCCCCGGCGCGGTGATGTCGTCGTCTTCACCTCCCCCTACGAGAACGGCAAGGACGAGCGCAGCCTGCCCGTGCGCGTGATCCACGGCATCCTCGAGAGCGTGGGTCTGCGCCAGCCCTCCACCGAGGACTTCATCAAGCGGGTGATCGGCCTGCCGGGCGAGACGGTCGAGGGCCGGAACGGGAAGATCTACGTCAACGGGCGCGAGCTGGTGGAGCCGTATCTCAACGAGGAGACGATTCCCGGTTTCGAGCCCAAGAAGGTGCCGCAGGGGAAGCTCTGGGTGATGGGCGACAACCGGAACCAGTCCCAGGACTCCCGGGTGTTCGGACCGATCGACAAGGACAAATTGATCGGGCGGGCGATCCTGCGCATCTGGCCCATCCCTCGCATCGGCTTCCTCTGAGGCTGACACACCTTTCTTCTACACTGGCCCTGATAGGAGGAGTCGGTGAGCGCTGAAGACCTCGAGCGGTACGAAACCGAGATCGAGCTCCAGTTGTACAAGGAGTATCGGGACGTGCTGCCGATGTTCTCCTACGTCGTGGAGACCGAGCGCCGCTTCTACCTGGCCAACGACGTGAAGATGGAGGTCAAGAACGAGGCCGGCCGGGTCTACTTCGACGTCCATCTTCACGACGCGTGGGTGTGGGACATGTACCGCCCCGCCCGCTTTGTCTCCGACGTCCACGTGGTCACCTTCAAGGACGTCAACGTCGAGGAGCTGGCCGGCAAGGAGATATGACCCGGGCGAGGCTCGAGCTGGGGGCTTCGGGTGAGGAGCTGGCGGCCGGCTGGTACACCGCTGCCGGATACCAGGTCCTGGCCCGCAACTGGCGGTGTCGAGAGGGTGAGCTCGACCTGATCGCCAGCCGCGGGGGAGTGGCCGTCTTCTGTGAGGTGAAGACGCGCCGGGGTGACCGGTTCGGGCTTCCGGCCGAGGCGGTCACGCCGGCGAAGCAGCGGCGCCTGCGCCGGCTGGCGCTCCTCTGGCTGGCCGAGCGACCGGCGGGGGCGCCCCGCTTCCCCGACCTGCGCTTCGATGTGGCCTCCGTCGTGGCCCGGCCCGGCGCCGATCCCACGGTCGAGGTCATCGAAGCCGCCTTCTAGTCGCCGCCCGTCCCCGGGCGGATCACCCGCCACCAGCACGCCGAGTGCCAGTGCCGGCGGAGGTCGGGGGCGGCCAGCGGGACCACCACCTTGTGGCCGGTCCCCGGTGGAATCTCCTGGTCACAGCCCGGGCAGCGGTACGTCTTGAGGGCCTCGTAGGGCTGGACGTGACGGACCTCGACCTCCTCGGGGGAAGGGGGAACCTCGCGCCGGTACCGCCTTCTGGGGGCCGAGGGGGCCATGTGGTTAGGGTACCTGTCCATGGACGCAATCCTGGTGGAGCGGGACGGCGGGGTGGTCTGGGTCACCCTCAACCGGCCCGAGAAGAAGAACGCCATCACCATGGCCATGGCCGACGCGCTGATCGCGCTGGTCGGTGAGGTGGCTGAGCGGGTCGAGGACCGGGTGCTGGTGATCACCGGGGCCGGCGGGGCGTTCTCCTCGGGTGCGGACCTGACCGATCCGGACACGGTCGCCGGCCTCAGTGGCGGCCCGGCCGTCTCCCTGGAGCGGATGCGCCGGATCCACGCCCTCCCCCTGGCGATCCACCGCCTGCCGAAGCCGGTCCTGGCCGTCGTGCCCGGGGTGGCGGCCGGCGCCGGGTGCAACCTGGCCCTGGCCTGCGATCTGGTCGTGGCGGGGAGCGAGGCCCGGTTCAGCGAAATCTTCGTGCGCCGGGGCCTCACCCTCGATTTCGGTGGCTCCTGGTTCCTTCCCCGGTTGGTGGGCCTTCAGCGCGCCAAGGAGCTGGCCTTCCTCGGTGACATGGTCGACGCCACCCGGGCGGAGGAGATCGGCCTGGTGAACCGGGTGGTGCCCGCCGCGGATCTGGACGAGGAGGCCCGGCAGCTCGCCGCCCGCCTGTCGGCCGGACCACCGGTGGCGCTGGCGGCCATGAAGCAGGCGATGCATCAGGGCCTTTCGCTCTCTTTGGCCGAAAGTCTCGAGCTGGAGTCCCTCGGCCAGACCCTGTGCCTGTCGACGGCAGATGTGGCCGAGGCGATGAGGGCCTTCATCGAGCGCCGGGAGTCCCGGTCCGAGGGCCGCTGACGTTTCTCCCGTTCGGTCGGTCGTTCCGACGCCCCTGTGAGACGTGTCAGACTATGAGGTTATTGACACCACTGTGGGTGAGAATGATGGGAGACTGACCGTCATGACTGACTTCCAGGGCCGTCTACGGGATGAGATGACTCGTCGCTCGCAGGAGATCGTTCCTCTCCGTCGTATTTTGACCACAGTCAGTGGTGCCCCCCTATGACCGCGCCGGCCCCCCCGGTCGGGCCGCGGGGACTGAACTTCGAAAGAGGTCTGCGCAAAATGAAACCATCCCGGTTCCCCGGAAACAGATTTGGAACCCGCCCGCTCGGGCTTGTTCTCGCGCTTGCCCTGCTGGCCGCTCTGTGGGTCCCTCTGGCCCAGGCGGCGCCGGCACCGGGGACGATCGAGCGCGTGAGCATGTCCACCGGGGGCGCTGAGCGAAACAAGCTCCCGACCGGCTCCACCACGAGCTGCTCGGCTCTGACTGTGGGCAAGTGCTCCAAGAGCACGATCAGCCAGGACGGCAACGCCGTGGTCTTCGCCTCGCGCGCCCCGAACCTGGTTGCGACCGATAACAACAACGCCTCCGACATCTACCTGTGGCGGCGTGACACCGCGGTCACGCCCCCGGCCATCACGCTGACCCGCATCAGCGAGGCCGCGGGTGGCGGCGACGCCAACGGGGAGAGCGAGACCCCCACCATCAGCCCCAACGGTCAGTGGGTGGCGTTCGAGTCCAAGGCCACCAACCTGGTCGCGGGTGATGGCAACAACTCCGCCGACGTGTTTGTGTGGAGCCAGGCCACGGGCCTGATCCTGGCCAGCAAGGCCGACAGCACGACCCCGACCCCCGACGCCCAGGGCAACCTGCAGAGCTTCGCCCCGTCGGTGGCGGACAACGGCACCGTGGCCTTCACGTCGTTCGCCAACAACCTGGTGGGCCCGGGCAAGACCTCGCAGTTCCAGAACGTCTTCGTCCGCAAGACCCAGGACGTGCCCCCGAGCACCGACATCGTCAGCGTTGGCCCCGCCGACGCCCCCGGTGGCGGCCCTTCGAAGGAGCCGACCATCGACGCCAACGGCACCTTCGTCGCCTTCACCTCGGCGGCCAACAACATCGGTGACGGCACCGAGGACGCCAACGGCGAGGACGACGTGTTCGTGCGTGACCTCACCAACCGCACCACCAAGCGGATCACCGCCGACCTGAAGGCCTTCCAGCCGGCCATCCGGGCCGACGGCAACCAGGTGGCCTACGCCGCCGAGTTCGGTGACAGCGACATCCGCAAGGACATCTTCGTGCAGTCGACCTCGGCCAACGCCAACGGCGGCTCGCTGGTCAGTGGCTGCACCCCCTGCACCGACGTCACCGACCGTCCCGCGGTCGTGCCCTCCATCGCCGACGACGGCAAGGTCGCCTTCCAGTCGGCCGCCCGTTACGAACCCAACGTCCGCAGTGACCAGGTGTGGGTCACCAGCGGTCCCATCGCCGCCAGCAAGGGCTACGCCTCTGGCGTCGAGACCGACCTGGCCAACGACGTGGCCGAGCTCGCATCGATCAGCGGCAACGGTAACTTCGTGGTCTTCACTTCGGCCGCCACCAACCTGGTGCCCGGCGACTTCAACGGGTCCGAGGACGTGTTCCTCAAGGACCTGTCGACCAAGGCCGTCACCCGGATCAGCCAGCGGGCCGACGGTGTCGAGGCGTCCG
>JBOGFO010000545.1:0-9134 GCA_050743445.1 Acidimicrobiia bacterium | reverse complement strand
GTGGGTGCGCCTGCCGGCGGCCGAGACGGCCGACCTCGTGGCCGCCGTCGAGGAGCTCCGCCGCCGCCTGGCTCCCGCTCCCGTGGTCGTGACCGACGCCTCGACCGAGGTGCGGGGGAAGCTCGACCCGTGGGGTGGCGAGATCGGCCCCGTCGCCCTCATGCGCCGGGTGAAGGAGCGCTTCGACCCGGCCGGCGTGTGCGCCCCCGGCGTCTTCGTGGGCGGGATCTGAATGACCACCGCGTTCGATGCCCAGCACCCGGCTGCGTTTGATGCCCACCGCCCGGCTGCGTTTGATGCCCACCGCCCACCCGCCGAAGACGACATCAAGACCTGCATCCACTGCGGGTTCTGCCTGCCGACCTGCCCCACGTACGTCCTGTGGGGCGAGGAGGCGGACTCGCCCCGGGGCCGCATCGTGCTCATGCGCCAGGGGCTCGAGGCGGGCAGCGACATGGACGCCATGGCCGTCCACTTCGACCGCTGCCTGGGCTGCATGGCCTGCGTCACCGCCTGCCCGTCCGGGGTGCCCTACGACCGCCTCATCGAGGCGACCCGGCCCCAGGTGGAACGTCATCACCGCCGGCCGTGGCGGGAGCGGGCCTTCCGCCGGGCCTGCTTCGAGCTGTTCACCCATCCGGGGCGCCTGCGGGCGCTCGTCCCGCTGGCCGCCGCCGGCGGCCGGCTGCGGTCGAAGGGTGAGCGGTGGTTGAGTCGCGTCCCGCCCCTGGCCGCCGCGCTGCGCATAGCCCCCGATGTGGCCCTCTCGTCCGCCTGGCGCCGCATCCCGGCCCACACCGCCGCCCAGGGGACGTGCCGGGGCCGGGTCGGCCTCCTGCAGGGCTGCGTGGCCCGGGTCATGTTTCCCGGGGTCAACGAGGCGACGGTCCGCGTGCTGGCGGCCGAGGGCTTCGACGTCGCCGCCCCCGCCACCCCCAGCTGCTGCGGCGCCCTGCAGCTCCACTCCGGGGCCGAACCCGAAGCGCTGGCCCGGGCCCGGGAGACGATCGCCGCCTTCGAAGGCTTCGACTCCGTGGTGGTCAACGCCGCCGGCTGCGGGTCGGCCATGAAGGACTACGGCCGCCTCCTGGCGGACGACCCCGAATGGGCCGAGCGGGCAGCGGCGTTCTCGGCCCGGGTGCAGGACATCACCGAGCTGCTGGCCGGGGTGGAACCCCGGGCGCCCCGCCGTCCCATCCGCTTCCGGGGCATCCCCGCGTCGGCGCCGGTGCGGGTGGCGTACCACGACGCCTGCCACCTGGCCCACGCCCAGAAGGTCCGGGCCCAGCCCCGGGCCCTGCTGGCCGGCATCCCCAACCTGGAGCTGGCCGAGCCGGCCGGGTGGGAGGTGTGCTGCGGCTCCGCCGGGCTCTACAACCTCCTCCAGCCGGAGGCGGCGGCCGAGCTGGGGCGGCGCAAGGCGGCCAACCTGTCGGCCACCGGCGCCCACATGGTGGTGGCGGGCAACCCGGGGTGCACGCTCCAGATCGCCGCCCACCTCGACCTCCCCGTCCGCCACCCCATTGAGTTGATTGACGTCTCCATCCGGGGGGGAGGTCTTTAGCCGTGCAGCTTCCCGACGGAGTGGAGATCGCCGGCAAGGTCGACCCCCGCCGGGCCGCCATCCTCACCCCCGACGCCCTCGAGTTCGTGGCCGGGCTGCAGCGCCGCCTGGGTGAAGGCCGCCAGCGGATCCTGGCCGCCCGGTCCGAACGCTGGGAACGCCTGCGGACCGGTGAGCAACCCGACTTCCTCGAGTCGACCCTTTCGGTGCGCGACCGCGACTGGCAGGTGGCGCCGGCGCCCGCCGACCTGGCCGACCGCCGGGTGGAGATCACGGGCCCGACCGAGGCCAAGATGCTCATCAACGCCCTCAACTCCGGGGCGAAGGTCTTCATGGCCGACTTCGAGGACGCCAACTCCCCCACCTGGGCCAACATGGTCGACGGCCAGGGGAACCTGCTCGAGGCCATCGACGGGACGCTCGGCTTCACCAGCCCGGAGGGCAAGGAGTACCGCCTCGGCGACGAGGTGGCCACCCTGGTGGTGCGGCCCCGGGGCTGGCACCTGGAGGAGCGCCACATGCTCGTCGACGGCCGGCCGGTGTCGGCCGGGCTGTTCGACTTCGGGCTCTACTTCTTCCACAACGCCCGCCGCCTGCTGGACAAGGGCAGTGGCCCCTACTTCTACCTGCCCAAGCTCGAGAGCCACCTCGAGGCCCGGCTGTGGAACGACGCCTTCTGCGCCGCCCAGGACACCCTCGGCATCGACCGCGGCACGATCCGGGCCACCGTCCTGCTGGAGACGATCCTCGCCGCCTTCGAGATGGACGAGATCCTCTACGAGCTGCGCGAGCACTCCTCGGGCCTCAACGCCGGCCGGTGGGATTACATCTTCTCGGCCATCAAGAAGTTCTCGCACCGGCCCGACCTCCTCCTCCCCGACCGGGAGCAGGTGTCGATGACCGTCCCCTTCATGCGGGCCTACACCGAGCTGCTGGTGCGGACCTGCCACCGCCGGGGGGCCCACGCCATCGGCGGGATGGCCGCCTTCATCCCGTCGCGCCGGGACCCGGCCGTCAACGAGACCGCCCTGGCCGCGGTGACCGAGGACAAGGAGCGGGAGTCGGCGGACGGCTTCGACGGAACCTGGGTGGCGCACCCCGACCTGGTCCCGACGGCGCTGGCGCCCTTCGACGCCGTGCTCGGCGACCGGCCCAACCAGCTGGAGCGCCAGCGGGAGGACGTGTCGGTGACGGCCGCCGAGCTGCTGGACGTCCGGGTGCCGGACGGGTCCATCACCGAAGCCGGGCTGCGCAACGACGTGGCCGTCGGGCTGCGCTACCTGGCGTCATGGCTGTCCGGGTTCGGGGCGGTCGGCATCGACAACCTGATGGAGGACGTGGCCACGGCCGAGATCGCCCGCTCCCAGGTGTGGCAGTGGTGCGCGCACGAAGCCCGGCTGGCCGAGGGCCCCCGGGTCGACGCCGATCTGGTGCGGAGCCTGGAGAAGGAGGAACTGGAGGTGTTCCGGGAGGAAGGCGGTCCGGCGGCGGAGCGGGCCGACGTGGCCCACGCCCTCTTCGAGGACGTCGCCCTCGGGAGCGGCTTCGTCGAGTTCCTGACCCTCCCGGCCTACGAGGCGCTCCTGACTTCCCACCGGTAGCGGGGCACCCGGCGGCGCTCGGAGCGCAGGTAGGCGAGCTCGGGGGTCAGGGCCCGCACCGGGGCGTCGGGGGCGTAGAGGGCGTCCTCGATCTCGGCGGTGGTGGCCGAGCCGGGGTCGAGGCCGGCGTCGACCAGCGCCTGCTCGTAGGCGGCACCCAGGCGACCCCGGAGCAGCTCGCCCACGATGCGGGGGAACGTCTCGGGGTCGGAGAGCAGCCAGGAGTGGCCGGCTCCCTTCACGACCACCAGGTCGCCGCCGGAGCGGCGGGCGGCGTCGCGGGCCGTGGCCAGGGGGACGACCAGGTCCCGCTCGCCGTGGATGACGACCACAGGGACCTCGGCCTCGCGGAGGCGCTCGAGCATGGGCCGGCTGCCCGGGGAGCGCAGCACGGAGACGAAGGGCCCGAGGAGCTGCCAGGGCCGGGTCAGGTCGCTCCAGGCGGTGCCGCCCCACAGGCGGGCCAGCTTGGTCATCTGGGTCGTGTCGTTGAGGGCCAGGGTGGTGAACGTGTCGATCACGGCGGCACTGGCGAACACGCCGAGGAGGGGCGGCCAGAACTTGCAGGCGGTGACGATGTTGTCCCAGGTGTCGCCGACGATTGCGTCGAGGAGGAGGACGGCGATGGCGCGGCTCGGGGCCCGGGGTGTCCCCGAAAGCCACTCGTCGGAGGCGGCCAGCTCGGTGACGAGGCGGCCGCCCATGGAGTGGCCGGCGAAGACCGCCCGGCCGATGCCGAGCTCGTCCAGCGCCCGGCCGAGGAGCCGGCTGTAGGCGGCCAACTCGAGGCCGTCGCAGGGCAGGACGGCGGTGCCTCCGTGGCCGGCGGTGTCGATGGCGACCACCTTGAAGCCCATGTTCACGAGGCGGGACAGCGACTGGGCGTAGAGGAGCCCTTCGGCGGAGAAGCCGTGGACCACCACCAGGGGCACCCCCCGGCCGGCCACCAGGGCGCTCACCACATGGCCGTCGGCCAGGCGGATCCGGTGCCGGGACAAGCGCACGGTGGGCACCGCCCGACGAGGGTTCACCCAGTGTTCATCGGCACCTCAGGCAGCCCGCTTGATCTCCAGACACTCCAGGACGCGGGCGGGTGTGTCGTGCACATCGACCCACGTGATCCGCACCGTGGCGAAGCCGTGGGCGGCCGCCCGCTCGTCCTTGGCGCGGTCCCGTTCCCGGTCGGCGGCGCTGCTGTGCCACAGCCTGCCGTCGAGCTCGATGAGCAGCCGGTCGGCGGGCCGGGCGAAGTCCACCCGCCGGTGCGGCTCCCACGGCGGCTGGTACTGCCGCTCCGGCTCCGGGATGCCGTGGCGGGCCAGCAGCTTCACGAAGGCGTCCTCCAGCGCGCTCTCCGTCGGCTGCTTCCCGGCCAGGTAGCCGTCCAGCTCCTGGCGCACGAGCCTGATCCCAGGTGTCCGGCCGGCGGCGATGACCGCGTCCGCGACCGATCGGAGCGTCGTCACCCGGACCAGCAGGTCGGCCAGGGCGCCGCCCACCAGCCGGGGGGCCACCGCGGCCAGGTCGACGGCGATCCGCCCCGGCACCGTGACCGGGATCACCCCGATCGCCGTCCGCTCGAGCCGCTTCGTCCGGTGGACGAGCACGCCCTCCAGCGCCGGCGCCCGAGGCCCCTCCACCGTGACCTCCACCAGCTCCGTCCAGCACCCCCGCAACCCGAACAGCCTCGCCGCGCACCGATGCGAAGCCACCCCACCGCTCGCCAGACAAGCCGCCATCACCCTCTGCACATACGTCTCCTCCGCACCCGCCAGCCGATACACACCGCTGTGCACCCGGATAAGTAGCCCGGCCTGCAGGCGATCGTCGATCTGGTCTTCGCTCACTCCGGCCTTGAGCAACTGCCGGCGTGTGGCAAGGGCATGCTGGTCGACAGCAGCGTTGGCGATGAGGAGGTCGGCGCGACGCATGGGCGCCATCCAACCAGCCAGTCCGCAGCCCACGCCACCGATTTTCCGCCCACCACATCCCATCGCGCGTTAGCCAAACCCGGCTGACGGCCGGGTTTGACTAACGCGGGACGAGGGAGGCGCACCCCACCCCCGTCGCGCGTTAGCGAAACCCGGCTCTGCGCCGGGTTTGGTTAACGCGGGATGAAGGGGGGTGGGGGGTGCCGGTTAGAAGACGCGGTCGAGGGTGCCCTGGATCCAGGCGACGACCGGGTGCGGACGGGCGGGCGGCGCGGGGGCCACGACCGGGACCGGCGGCGGAGGGGCGGGGACCGGGAGGATGGCGTAGGCCTCCTCGCCGGGGCGCACGAGGTTGTAGCGGCTGCGGGCCAGCCGTTCGATCTCCTCGTCGCGCTGGAGGCGTTCGACGGCGGCTTCGAGGCGGCCGTTCTGCGCCTCGAAGAGGGCGAGGCGCTCGGTGGCCTCGGCGATCTCCCGGCGCTGGGTCAGGTAGGTGCGGGTGGGGAACACGGCGCCGAAGACGAAGCCCACGAACACGACCGAGGCGACGGCGATGCGGGCCTTGGAGCTCACCGCGTCCCCTGCTTGGGTTGGCGCTCGAACGGGCGGGCATAGGCCGCCGCCTCCCCCAGGTCCTCCTCGATGCGGAGCAGCTCGTTGTACTTGGCCACCCGATCGGACCGGGCCGGCGCCCCCGTCTTGATCTGGCCGGCGTTGGTGGCCACGACCAGGGACGCGATGGTGGTGTCCTCCGTCTCCCCCGAGCGGTGCGACACCACGCTGGTGTAGCCCGCCCGCCCGGCCAGGGCCATGGTCTCGAGAGTCTCCGACAGGGTGCCGATCTGGTTCACCTTCACCAGCACCGAATTGGCCACGCCGGCTTCGATCCCCCGGGCCAGGCGGGCCGGGGTGGTCACGAACAGGTCTTCGCCCACCAGCTGCACCCGGTCCCCCAGGCGTTCGGTGAGGAGGCGCCACCCGTCCCAGTCGTCCTCGGCCATGCCGTCCTCGATGGAGACGATCGGATAGCGGTCGCACAGCCCGGCCAGGTACTCGACGAACCCGGCGGCGTCGAAGGTGACCCCCTCGCCGGTGAGCGAGTAGCGCCCGTCGGCGTAGAACTCGGTGGAGGCCACGTCGAGGGCCAGGGCGATCTCGGTCCCGGGCACATAGCCGGCCCGCTCCACGGCCTGCATCAGCAGCGTCAGGGCGGCCTCGTTGGATTCGAGGCTGGGCGCGTAGCCGCCCTCGTCGCCCAGGCCGGTGGAGAGCCCCCGCCCGATCAGCTCGGCCTTGAGGGCCTGGTAGGTCTCCGACCCCCAACGCAGGCCCTCGGAGAACGAGGCGGCGCCGACGGGCATGAGCATGAACTCCTGCAGGTCCACGTTGGACTGGGCGTGGGCCCCGCCGTTGAGCACGTTCAGCATGGGGACGGGTAGGACGTGGGCGCCGACGCCGCCGAGATAGCGGTACAGCGGCAGGTCCATCTCGTCGGCCGCCGCCTTGGCCACGGCCAGGGACACGCCGAGGATGGCGTTGGCGCCGAGGCGGGACTTGTTGGCGGTGCCGTCGAGTTCGATCAGGGCGGCGTCCACGTCCCGCTGGGCGGAGGCATCCAGACCGACGACGGCGGAGCGGATCTCGCCGTTCACGTTGGCGACGGCCCGGCCGACTCCCTTGCCGCCGTAGCGCTCGTCGCCGTCGCGCAGCTCGTGGGCCTCATGGGCGCCGGTGCTGGCCCCGCTGGGGACACCGGCCCGGCCCCGGGCTCCCGAGTCCAGGACGACGTCGACCTCGACCGTGGGCTGTCCCCGCGAGTCGAGGATCTCCCGGGCCACAACGTGCTCGATGATGCTCATGGGCCACTCCCGCGCAAGCGTGCGCACCGTACCGCAGGAAGAGGCTCCAGACGCGGAACTGCCGTGCCCCGGTGCGCGGGGGGCACGGCAGTTCCAGACTGCGACCGCGGGGTGAGAACTACTGGCAACCACCCGTGATGGTGGTGGTCAGGCTGCCGAGGAGGCCGCCCAGGAGACCGCCGGAGGCCGAGGCCGACGCCGAGCAGCTGGGGGTGGAGACGGGCAGCGGCAGGGCCGGAACGTCAACCGGCAGGGTCCTCAGGAGACCGTCAACCAGACCGGTCACCGTGTCGAACGCACCGGTCACCGTGTCGGTGACGGTGCTGACGGCGGGAACCGGGAGCTGGTTCACGATGTCCAGGGAGGGCAGAGCCGGAGCGGCCGGGGTGATGGCCGGGAGGGACGGGACGCCGACCGGAAGCTCGGGCACGATGCTGGTCACGTCGGGGATGGGCAGCCCGGCGAGGGCCCCGTCGACGTTGCAGTTCGCACCGACGTTGCCGCCGGACATGTTGATGGTCTGACCGGTGATGGCAGCCAGGTCGCTGACCACCGTGTTGAGCAGGCCACTGATCTCAGTGGGGACGGGGAGGCCACTGGCCAGGCTCGTGACGCCCTCCGGCAGAGCCGCGTTGACGGTGCAGACGTTGGGGATCGGAAGACCGCCGGCCTGCTCGGAAAGGCAGCCCACCTGCTCCTCGACCGTGTTGATCACGTCGTCGGGGGTGACGGGCAGGGCGACCGGCAGGGCGACCGGGGAGGCCAGACCGGCCACACCGAGGTCGTTCATGGCCAGGTTCTGCGCCATGTGGAAGAGGTTCAGGCCGGCGGAGAAGATGCCGGTCGGGACCGGGACGGGCACGGGGAGGCTGAGACCGCAGGCGGACGGGATGGCCCCGCCGACCAGGTTCTGAGCCGTGGGGACGAGCCCCGTGGCGAGAGCAAGGGGGTCACCGACGCCACCGGTGACGGAGTCGAGCGCGCCCGTGGCCATGGCCAGGAGGCCGGTGGCGTCGGGGATGTCCAGACCGGGGACGAGGTTGGGGATCTCGGGCAGGGCCGGCACCGGAAGACCGGCGACCGAGGTGTTACAGCCGGCGTCGCTGTTCGATCCGGTGACGAGCCAGCAGTTGGCGGCAAGGGCGTCGGTCGAGGCGGTGATCCCGGCCGCCGAACCGGCAAGGGAAGTGAGCTGGTTGACCGACACCACTGCGCCGGCCACGCCGGAAACGCCGAGTACCGCAGCGGCGATTCCGACAGCGAGGTGCTTCTTCATGTTCATAAGGGAGGACTCCTCTGCATCCGGGCGGGGCATCGGCGCCCCGAGGAACTAGCTAGGTGATCGGCAGCGGAGTAGTCCTTCCGAAGCTCAGAAATTCCGACATTTGCCCCAGGCCGGGACAAGACTCACCGGGTCCCGGCGAAATGAGGGGCGGGTACTAGTGCTTTGGGAGTGGAGCGGAAGCCGTGTCCCGCCACAACTCCAGCCGATCCGGCGCCGGGAGGGCCTCGAGGACTACTCCCCGCTCGGCGGCCAGGCGCTCGAAGGCCTGGAACCGGGTCCGGAACCGGCCCGCCCACCCCCGCAGGGCGGTCTCGGCGTCGAGCCCGGCGGTCCGGGCCAGGTACACCAGGGCGGCGAGCGCCTCGCCCAACCCGGCCTCGATATCGGCCCCGAGGTCGTCGGGCAGTGACCGCAGGCTGTCCACGGCCCGGTCCCGGGCCTCGCCGGCCGTACCGAACTCCAGCCCGGCGGCCGACGCCTTGCGGTACAGCTTGTGGACGTAGAGGAGGGACGGCAGGTTCTTGGGCACTTCGTCCATGAGGGACGCCCCGCCCTTCTCCGTCCGCTTGATCTGCTCCCAGTTGGCCATCACCTGGTCCGCCGTGTCGGCCTCGACGTCGCCGAAGACGTGGGGATGGCGGCGCACCATCTTGTCGTGGATGGCGTTGAGCACGTCGGTCACCGTGCAGGCGCCGGCCTCCCGGGCGAAGGTGGCGTGGAGGACCACCTGGATCGCCAGGTCGCCGAGCTCGTCCTCCAGCGCCTCGTAGGCGCCTTGGGGGATCGGGTCGCGCCCGCCGGGGGCGGAGGCCGGCAGCGCCTCGATGGCCTCGATCACCTCGTAGGCCTCCTCGACGAGGTGTCGGGCCAGGGAGTGGTGGGTCTGGGCCGCGT
>JBOGFO010000544.1:0-3325 GCA_050743445.1 Acidimicrobiia bacterium | reverse complement strand
CAGAACCCGGAAATAGCCCGACCGTTCGAACTGCCAGTGGAGGTTGACCCAGTTGACCAGGCGGACGTCGAGCGGCGCCAGAGCAGCTTGGGCCGGACCGTCACCTCGCCCCAACCCGGCGCCGGGGTCGCCACCCCCGGCGGCCTGGGTTCGTCGAACGTCAGGCGCAACGCGGAACGCGTCATGGCAGGGGCACCTGCACCATGGTGGCTTCGCCGTGCAGCGACATCACCCCCCGCCCCGGCGGGGTGCGGCCCACCAGGGTGCGGGCCAGCCGCAGCCCGACCAACTCGCCGTCCAATGTGGACGCCGGGGACAGCAGCAGCCCGGCCTTGGCCTTCTTGGCCTCCACGATGCAGCCCCGCAGCTCGTTCTTCATCTCCTCGACCTGACCGGCGACGACGATCGCCGCCTGGCCGGGGCCCCGGCCCTTGAGGAAGGCCTTGAGCGCCTCGTCACCTTCGCTGCGGGCGAAGGACTCGGCGTCGTCGATGACGACCACCACCGGTCCGGACGCCTTGTCGAGGGCGGCGGTCAGCTCGTCGGGGGTGACGGAGCCGCCCCACACGCCGAGGACCCCGGGTTCACCCGCCAGCGACGTCAGCGGCGAAGGCCGGGGGCACACCACGGTCAGCTCGGCGCCGCCGGCCAGGAGGCTCCGGGCCAGGCAGAGCGCCGCCGTGCTGCGGCCGGTCCGGGCCGGGCCCCCGATGACGAAGCCGCCCTCCAGCGCCAGGTCGGCGCCGTAGGCGGTGAGCTCGTCGCCGCCCACGCCGACCAGGGCCCACAGGGGCGACTTGGCCCGGGCCGCCTCGGCCATCGGCGCCGCCTCGCCCGCGGTCACGGTGCTGGGGAGGGCGTCGATGCGGAACGGGCGGTTGACCCGCTCCGGAGCCGGCCAGCGGGTCTCGGCCTCCTCGCCGATGCGGCGCAGCGCCTCCGCCTGCGCCTGGCCCGACGGGTCGGCGGCCAGGAGGGCGATCTGGATCTCGATCCCGGTCTCGGCCCGGACGGCCCGGCCCGGCTCCATCTCCTCGGGGACCGTCTTGGGGTTGAGGTTGACGATGCGGTAGTCGCTGCGGTCGGTCAGGCGCAGCAGCAGCTTCTCGTCGACGAGGGACGACACCCGGTCGGTGAGGAGGCCGCGGTCACCGGCGATGACCATGCGCAGCCCGACACCCAGGCCCTCCCGCACGAGCCGGACCACGGCCGGGGGCAGCTCGGAGGCAGATTCCGGTGGGTACTGGGCGACGAAGCCCTCCCAGCGGTCGAGGAGCACCACCAGGTAGGGGAGGCGCTCGGCGGGCGGGGCACCGGCCCGCTGCTCGGCGATGTCGCCGTAGCCGTGGCGGGCCAGGAGCTGCTGGCGGCGGGCGACCTCATCGGCCAGGCGGGCCACGAGCCGCTCGACCCGGTCGGCCTCCGACCGGACCATGACCCCGCCGCAGTGGGGCAGGCCACCCATCGGCAGCAGCGCCCCGTTGCCGAAGTCGAGGCCGTAGAGGTGGAGGTCGGAGGGTGACCAGGCGCGGGCCAGGGACGCGGCCAGCGTGCGCAGGGCGCTGGAACGCCCGGTGCGGGCCGAGCCGGCCACGATCAGGTGGCCGCCGTGCACCAGGTCGAAGCCGGCCGTCTGCTGCACCTGGCGGTCGGGCACATCCTCGAAGCCGTACGGCGCAGCCTCGGGAAGGGGCGCCGGGGAGAGGTCGGCGAGGAGGACGGTCTCGGGCAGGGGCGGCAGCCACGGCCGCCGCGGCGGGGCCAGGCCCATCCGGTCGGAGGCGGCCCGGATCATCTCCACCAGGGCGTGGAGGTCGGTGGCCAGCGACGCCGACGGGTCCTCGCGCTTGGGCGGCACCGGCGGCGGGTACCCGAGGCGGTTCCAGGGGGCGAGCACCAGCTGGGGCGGCGGGACGCCCTGGGTGGCGCCCTTGCGCCGGCCGGCGACCCGGGCCGTCTGGAACTGCACCACCGACGCACTTCCGCCGGTGCGCACGAAGCCCCGCCCCGGGGTGGCCCGGGAGATGCGGGCGGCGTCGGGGGCTTCGAGGACCTCGGTGCTGTCGTGCTTGTCCTCCATGCGCAGCGCCACCCGCAGCCCGGTGTTGGCCCGCATCTCGGACGACACCACGCCCGCCGGGCGCTGCGTGGCCAGGATGAGGTGGACACCGAGGGACCGGCCCACCCGGGCGATGCGGATCAGGCCGCTCACGAAGTCGGGCAGCTCGGTGACGAGCTCGGCGAACTCGTCGATAACGAGCACCAGGCGGGACAAGCCGGCCTCCGCCGCCCGCTCGGCGTCCTTCTGCCAGGCGGCGTCGATGTCGGGCGAACCCAGGTCCCGCAGCACGTGCTCCCGGCGCTCGAGCTCGGCGTCGAGGGAGGTGAGGGCCCGCTCGGTGAGGTGGCCGTCGAGGTTGGTGACGAGGCCGACGGTGTGGGGCAGGTGCTCGCAGTCGGCGAAGGCGCTGGCGCCCTTGTAGTCGACGAGCACGAAGTTCATGGCCGCCGGCCGGTTGGCCAGGGCCAGGGACGCCACCAGGGTCTGGAGGAACTCGCTCTTGCCCGACCCGGTGGTGCCCGCCACCAGCCCGTGGGGGCCGTCGCGTTTGAGGTCGAGGCGGAAGGGCCCGTCGAGGGACACCCCCACCATCGCCTCGGTGGTCCGCCCGCCCAGCGTCCAGGTGGCCACCACCTGGTCGGGATGGTCGAGCTCAAGGCCGGCCAGGTCCACGAAGCGCACCGCGGTGGGGATGACCGTCTCCTCCTCGCCGCCCACGTCCCGCAGCGGAGCCAGGGCCCGGCCGAGCCCGTCGGCCCAGCCAGTGTCCACCTGGTCGACAACGATGTCGGCGACGGGATCGGCCCCCTCCACCCGCAGCTGGCCCAGGGTGCCGGAGGGATCGAGGACGAGCTCGGCCTTTCCCTCCTCGGCCAGGCGGGTGGCGTCGCTGTCCAGGCCGATGGTGAACAGGCCCAGGGCAGGGCCGTCGCGGAGCAGGCGGGGCACCCCCGGGAGGCTGCGCAGCCCCCGGATCCCGTCGATGAGCACGACCGTCACCGGAGACATCAGGCCGGCGCCATGCTCGGCCGCCGCCGCCTCCCGGAGGTCCAGCTGCCGCAGCAGCTCCTTCAGGCGCTCGTCCCGGCTGGCCTTGTCGTTGCCGATCAGCGCCAGCGGGGCGCCCGGCTCCGCCACCCGGGCGTGGGGGACCCAGCGCAGCCAGTCGAAGTCGTCGCCCGCCTCCGCCTCGGTGAGCACGACCAGGGCCAGCTCGGCCGGGCTGCGCAGGGCGGCCAGCTGGCCGAGGAGCCAGCGGGCCAC
>JBOGFO010000543.1:0-5126 GCA_050743445.1 Acidimicrobiia bacterium | reverse complement strand
TGATGGCCGAATACGACGTGCGTCGCCAGTGGGGGTCGAGGACCCGGCCGAAGACCCCGGCGGCCAGGGAGCGCACCTCGGCGTCGGGGCCGGCCCACCGTTCCCCGCCGCCCGCTCCGGCCCGCTCGACGCTCACCCAGCCGGGCGCCTCCGCCGCCAGCGTCTCGAAGCGGGCCACGACGGCGTCATCGGAGGGGACTTTGGTGCCGTTGGGCGCCACCGTCCCGTCCGGCCCCCGGGAGAACAGCAGCCGGCCGAGGGGGGAGTGGCGGCTGTCGGACGACCCGGCCCACCACACCACCGCCTGATGTTGCGCCCGGGTCAGGGCCACGTAGGCCAGGCGCAGGTCCTCGGCCCGCTGCTCGGTGCGGTACAGGTCGAAGTGCGCCTCGTAGCCGGGGGTGTTGGGGGCGCCGACGTAGATCGTGCGCTGATCGTCGCGCTCGGCGTCGTGGAAGATGGGCGCCGCGTCGCGGGGCATGAAGCTCGGGTCCCACAGGTAGGGGAAGTAGACGACGGGGAACTCGAGGCCCTTGGAGCGGTGGATGGTCAGCACCTGGACGGCCTCGGCGTCGGACTCGAGGCGCCGGGAGCGTTCCTCGTTGTCGGTATCGGCGCCGGCCTCGGCCACCCGCAGGCGCAGCCAGGTGGTGAGCGCCGTCACCCCGAGCTGGTCGGCGGCGGCCTCGGCGTGGAGGAGCTGGCCGATGTGGCGCAGGTCGGTCAGCTGGCGTTCCCCGTCGACCTGGGCCAGCATCCGCCGGGGGAGGCCCTCGGAATGCGTCACCGTCTCGAGCAGGGAGGCGACCCCCCGTCGTCGGAGGACGCCGGCCCAGCGGTGGAGGCGGGCGTGGACGTCTTCCCATTCGGCGTCGCCGGCGCCGGCCACCCGGGCGGCGTCCCAGCCCAAGAAGGCGGTGAGCGCCGCCGAGCGGGCCCGGCCCGGCGACGTGGGCCGCTCCATGGCCTCGAGGAACCGCAGCCACTCCCGGGCCACCGGGGTGCCGAACACGGAACCGGCCCCGTTGATGACGGCGGGGACGTCGAGGGCGTCGAGGGCGTCGCGGACCAGGGCGGCGTGACGGTTGGTGCGCACCAGCACGGCGATGTGCGCCGGGCGGATCGACTCCCGGCCCACATGGGAGCCGTCGGTGCGCCGGCGGTCGATCTCCGCCTTGGAGGACAGGAGGGCGACGACGTCGGCGGCCAGGTCGGCGGCGATCAGCTCCCGGGCCGGGGAGGCGGCGGCGAAGCCGGTGGGGGTGAGGCGCACCTTGAGGGCGGGGTCGTTGCGGTGGACGACCCGCAGGCGCAGCGGGGCGTCGCACGGCGACCCGGTGAGGCGGGGGATCTGGTTGGCGTCGGCGGCCCGCACCGTGCGGTAGGCGATGCCTTCGTGGCCGAAGCGGACGCCGCGGAAGAGGGCGTCGTAGGCGTCGATCAGGCCCTGGTCGGAGCGCCAGTTGACGGCCAGGGTGGCCCGGGTGCGGGCGGAGCGGGCGGCGTCGAGGTAGGCGTAGACGTCGGCGCCCCGGAAGGCGTAGATGGCCTGCTTGGGGTCGCCGATGAGGACGAGGGTGGCGGGGGGGTCTTTGTCGCCAGCCCCGGCGCCGGTCCCGAAGGCCCGGCGCATGATGTCCCACTGGACGGGGTCGGTGTCCTGGAACTCGTCGACGAGGGCCACCCGGTAGCGGGCCCGTAGCCGACGGCAGGCGGCCTCGCCCGTCTTGTCATTGGCGAGGGTGTCCCGCAGCCGGGAGAGGAGGTCGTCGTAGGTGAGGATTCCGGCCCGCCGTTTGCGGGCGTCGACCTCGGCCCGGACCCGTTCGGCCAGGCTGACCCGCAGCGCCTCGGACTGGTCGGCGGCGCCGGACGGCTCGATGGGGGCCCAGAAGTTCTTCACCGCGATCTTGGCGATCTCGATGGCCGCCTTGCGGTCGAAGGCGAGGGGGTGGCCGGGGCGGTGGAACTTCCGCACGTAGAGGTCGTCGACCACCTCTTCGACCAGGTCGTCGACCACCTCGACGAAGGTGGCGTCTCGTTCCACGTCGCCGGCCACGCCCAAACCCTCGAGGACGTGCTCGCAGAAGCCATGAGTGGTGACGATGGTGGCGGCGTCGAAGCCGGCCAGGGCTTCGGCCAGGCGGCGGCGTCTCAGCTCGACCTCTGCGCGTTCACCCTTGGCCAGCAGGCACAGGACGGTGTCCTCGGCCGGGGGTGCGACGCCGCGCAGGGCCCGGTCGAGGCCGGCTTCGGCGCTGACCAGGCGCTGGCGGACCCGGTCGCGCAGCTCGCCGGTGGCGTTGCGGGTGAAGGTGACGATGAGCAGGTGGTGCAGCGGTGTCCCGTCGGCCACGTAGCGGGCGGCGAGGGCGGCGATGGTGAACGTCTTGCCCGTCCCGGCCGAGGCTTCGAGGACGGTGACGCCGGTGGGCAGCGGCCCGCAGACGTCGAAGGACTTGGGCGCGCTGGACTCCCTCGCGGCGGCCGGTTCGAGGCCGGGGAGGGGGAGGGCGGCGTCGCTCATGGCCTCGTGGCGTTCTTCCGCAACACCCGTCGTTGCTCAGGAACGCCACGACGGGTGCGGGCGCCGGCGGTCAGCCGCTGAACACCACCGAGTTGGAGGGCGGCACCTCCCGGGCCTCGCCGGGGCCGACCGGGTGCCCATCGTCGGGTCCGTCCGAGCAGTGCCGGCCGGGGTACAGGGTGGCGAAGGAGTCGGTGCCGTTGGTGACCGAAGTCGCCGTCACCTCCAGCGTGAAGCAGGCGGCGGGGCGCGGATCGGTGAGCGTGCGGCAGTCCTCGCCCGCGCAGTATTCGAAGGTGCCGGTGGCCGAGGAAGCTGAGAGGGGCAGGAACGTCAGGGCCGTCGAGGTGGCCAGGATGATCATCGGGCGGGGGATGAGTCGGGGCATGGGAACCTCCCGGGGGGTGGAGGATGAGTGGGTTCATCTTGCCGGAGGCTGGGAGCGGGCGCGACAACACGCCCCGGGGTCCACGGCGTGTGGCACGGGGGCCCGGCCCGGAATGATGGCGCGCCAACAGGGCCTCGCTCCGCGTCGCTGAGCGGGGCGGGCCGGCGCCGGTCGTCAGGCGCCGAAGCGCACCGAAGAGGCGGCGTTCACCGACCGCGTCTCGCCCGGGCCCGCCACGCCGGCTGCCCGCCCGCACTGCCCGTCGCCGAACAGGTGGGCGACGCCGTTGGTCTTGTTCCGGACGTGATTCGCCTGGAGCTGCAAGCGGATGCAGAGGCCGTCGGCTGGGTTCTCCAGCTTCCTGCAGTCGCTCCCCTGGCAGTAGTGGAAGACACCGCTGGAAGCGGAAGCGGACAACGGCAGCAGCGTAAGGGCCGACGAAACCGTCAGGATGACGCTGAGACGCGGCGCGATACGGCGCATGGACACCTCCCCGTGGGATGCGCGTCGCGAACCAGATCCGGCCCGGCCGGCCGTTTGGCGATGGTCCGCTCCGCACGGCGCGCCCCCGTGACGCACCCGGGGGAATGTACCAATGCCGCTCCGGCGGAAAAACCACCCTTTTTTCGCGCCTCGTGGCCACCTCGCCGGTGGCGGCGGTCCGGGTCTGCTCCCCGGCGGGCGGGGGCGGGAGGGCGGCGGCGTTCACCGGTCGTCCAGGTCTTCGAGGTCCAAGAGGCCGTCCCACAGGCGGCGGGCGTAGCGGCCGAAGCGGGTGGGCTCGGCCGGGTCCCAGCCGGCGGCGGGGTCGGCTTCGTCGGGGGTGGGCAGGGGGGTGAGGAGGTCGGCCATCGGCTTCTGTCCGCCGTGGACGAGGAGGTGCTCGAGGTCGCGGTCCTCGTTGTCGCGCTCCTCGTAGGTCGACTCCCAGGCTTTGGCCGCCGCCTCCGCCGGCGGCGACTTGCGCTTGTCGGTGGTGCGGGCGGCCCGGGCCCAGGCCGCCGAGGTCTCGCAGGCCAGGGGGAGGGGCTCGGCCAGGCCCCGGTCGTAGAGGTCGACGAGCCGGCCGAGGTGCTCGAGGGCGGCCTGGCGGCGGGCGTCGGGCGGGCCCGGGAGGGCGGGGATGCGGGCCACCGTCACCTTGGTGCGGGCCCGTCCATCGGTGCGGCGCCGGCCGACGGTGACGGCCTCGACGGTCAGGTCGGGGTAGGTGGCGGCCAGCGCCAGGTAGCGGATCCAGGCGGCCAGGCGGTGCTTGGCGCCCACCTTGGAGTAGTTGACGGTGCGCAGGAGCAGGCCGTCATTGGGTCGGCCGTCGGCCGGGTCGGCGGGGAGGCGGGCCACGTCGGGGACGGTGCCGATGAGGGAGCGGCCGTCGGGGAGGCGGACGTCGACTTCCATGGGGCCGGGCTGGGGGATGCCGCCGGCCACGTCGTCGACGGCGGCCACGAGCTCCTCGATGATCTGGCCGATGTCGTCGAGGAGGGGCTGGGAGATCTCGCCGGGCGGGAGGGTGCCCCGGGCCTTCTCGGCGGCCACGCACATGTCGGGCGGGACGCCCTCCAGGCGGGCCCGGAGGAGGCGGGTGCCGACGTCCCACTTCTCGAGCGGGTCGAGCTGGACGGGGAGGGCGTCGGCCACGTCGTCGTCGTCCTGGTAGAGGGCGACGCCGAGGCGCTGGCGCAGGAACGCCTTCACCGGGTGCTGGACGAAGCGCACGACCTGGTCGACCTCGACGGGGTCGGGCCGGTCGGCCGGGAGGGGGCCGGGCAGGAACGGCTGGGGGGCCTGCTTCTGGTCGGGGGCCAGGGCCCTCGCGCCGTCGAGGGCGACGGGGTCGAAGCTCCACGGCGGGCCGCTCACGTCGGCCGCTCCGTCCCCACCCGTTCCGCCCAAGAGCCGGCCGGGGATGAAGTTGCGGGGATCGAAGGGCTGGAGGGGGTGCTGGATGACGACCTGGCTGCGGGCCGGCGGGGCGGCCTCCCCGGCGAGGCGGACGGTGCGGTCGATGACGTCGAGGAGCTCGCCAACGGGGACGGCCGGGGGCCGCTCGGTGTTGGTGCGCTCGTCCCGGCCGGTGTAGGTGACGACGAGGTGGTCGGTGGCGGCCAGGAGGGCGTCGAGGAGGAGCTGGCGGTCCTCGGCCCGGGCGTCCCGGTCACCGACGTGGGGGTCGGCCAGGATGAGGTCGTCGCCGTCGAGGGCGGTGCG
>JBOGFO010000542.1:0-5794 GCA_050743445.1 Acidimicrobiia bacterium | reverse complement strand
GTGCTCATCAGCGACGCCACGTACGACCTGGTGCGAGGCTGGTTCGACGTCGCTCCCGTAGGACCCCGCGCCCTGCGGGGCATCGCTGCCCCAATGCGCCTCTACCGGGTCTTGGCACCGACGGGGGCGGAGACCAGGTTTGAGGCAAGTCGCCACCTTGCGGGCTTGGTGGACCGCGAAGCCGAGCTCGCTGCCCTGGAAGGGGCCTGGGAGCGAGCGGCAGAAGGAGGCGTCCACGCCGTTGTCGTCACAGGTGATGCAGGCATCGGGAAGTCCCGGCTGATCGAGGCGTTGCAGCGCCAGGTCACGACCGCCGGCGGCGCCTGCTGCGTGCTGCAGTGCTCGTCCCACCATCTCAACAGTGCCTTCCATCCCCTGACCCGGGTGGTTGACCAGTACGCCGGTCAATTCGACGGTTCGGGCGATGAACAGCTGCCGCTTTTGGCACGCCTGCTCGATGTCGGCACGTCCGACAAGGCGAAATCCCTCGAAGTGACGCCGGAACAGCGCCGGGAACTCATCTTCGGAGCCTTCGAGGCCCTCATCAGGCACGCCACGCGAGACACACCGCTCCTCTTGGTCGCCGAGGACCTTCACTGGGCGGATCCCTCCACCCTCGAGCTGCTCCGGCGCCTGTTCTCTGCTGATGGCATGGACCGCCTTCTCGTCGTCATGACCACTCGCCCGAGCCCGACGGTGCCCTTCGGCGACGAGGTGGCGAGCCTCGAGCTTCAGCCGCTCCGGCCGGAGCACCGCCTTCAGCTTGTCGAGGCCGTCGCCGCCGGCGCGTCGCTGTCGGCTGCCGACGGCCAGCTCATCTCCCAACGTAGCGACGGCGTACCGCTGTACATCGAAGAGCTGACCCGCATGCTTGCCCGCGCCGACGAGCCGGCCGGGTCCGGCGCCGGCCGCTCGGCGGGAGAGGCGGCCCGGGCTGTCCCGTCCACGCTTCAGGACCTGCTGACGGCACGTCTGGACCAGTTCCAGGCCCAGAAGACCCTGGCCCAGGTGGTGGCCGCTGTCGGGCCGTCGGCCCCCGTCGCGCTGGTCCAACGGCTCGTGGGCTTGCCGTCTGAACGCGATGTTCGCACGGCCGCCGCACCCCTGGTCCAGGCCCGGATCCTGCGAGAAGCGGACGAAGGCAACTTCGCGAGCCTCTCCTTCCGGCACGCCCTCCTTCGGGACGCGGCCTACGAGTCGCAGCTCCGGTCCGAGCGCCCATCGCTCCATCGACGCATCGCCGATGTCCTCATTGAGAGCTTTCCCGAGATCGTCGACACCGAGCCGGAGCGCCTCGCCGAGCACCTCTCCGAGAGCGGCGACCATGAAAAGGCCGCCGCGCTCTGGGCCCGGGCCGGGCAACGTCTGGCCGCCCAGGCCGCCCACGCGGAGGCGGCCGCCCACTTCCGCCACGCCCTGGACGCACTCCAGCGATGGGAAGCGGCGGGCCAACCCCCCGACCCGGCCTTGGAGGTCGTCATCCAGACCGGGCTCGGCTACAGCCTCCTGCCGCTCCAGGGCTACACGTCCGCGTCGGCGGAAGCAGCCTTCCGCCGGGCGGCTGACCTCACGCGCACGGCGCAGGGCAGCACCGACGTGGCGACCCAGTTCGGCCTGTGGGCGTACCACACCGTGGTCGGCGACCACGCCGCCGCCCTCACCGTCGCCGACCAGTGCCTCGGCAGCGCCGAGGCGGCCGGGCGGGATGACGACCAGCTGCTCGCCAGCGGGCTGCTGGGTTACCAGCGCTTCTACCTGGGCGAGTTCGACACGGCCCGGGCACTGCTCGAGATCGGCGCCCGCTATCGCCGCTCGGAGACGGAGACCCCGACGCCGCACGACCCGGCCGTCGCGTCTCTCGTCCTGTTGGCACCCCTGTTGTGGATCACCGGGTACCCCGCTGATGCCCGTGGCGCGCTGGAGGAGGGGTTGGCCCGGGCCGAGCAGCTCGTGTTCCCCATCGGGCCGTTCACGCGCGCCTACGCCCACACGTACGCGTCATGGTTTCACCAGCTCGCCTCGGAACCGGAGCAGTCGGCGGACCACGCTCGGATCACGATGGAGATCTCCAAGGAGTACGGGTTTGCCACCTGGCTCGGTGCCGGATGGCTTCACCACTCCATCGCCCTGTCGATGCTGGGTCCGCCGCAGGAGGCCGTGCCCCTGATGGAGGCCGGCATCGCCGCCTGGCAGGGCGCCGGGGCCAACTTGTTCCTTCCCTACTTCCTCTTCCGCTTGGCCGACGCCCGGCGCCGGGCCGGCGATCGGTCCGCGGCGTTGCTGGCGGTCGAGGAAGGCCTGGCCCAGACGACCCGGCGCGAGGAGCGCTTCGTTGAGGCAGAGCTGCGTCGGCTGCGCGGCGAGCTGATCTGCGAGTCCGACCCCGGGCCGCAGGCGACGGGGGAATCCGACCTGCTGGCCGCCATCGATGTGGCGCGCCACCAGGGCGCCCGCACCTTCGAGCTGAGGGCAGCGACCAGCCTCCACGCGCTCCAGGCGAACGAGGAGAGTGCGGAGAGGCTGAGACGGATCCTCGCCAGCTTCGAAGAAGGGAGCTCGATGCGCGAGCTCGAGGAGGCATTGGCGGCGTGGAGGGGTGCGGCATGAGTCAGTTGGGAATCGGGCGTCCGACACCGGCCTACGTCGAGCGAGGCGGCGACGTCGTCTACCGGACGCCGTTCCGGGCGCGCGGCGCTCGCATGTACGCGTTCTTCATCCCCGCCGATCCCGGCCACCTCCAGGCCGTGATCGACCGGACGCTGATCCACCCATCCCAGGGTGCGGAGCGGTACCGGACCTTCGCCAACCACGTCGTGCTGAGCTTCATGCACGTCGAGCGCCTCACCGGCGGACAGGGGGATGAGCGGCTGGGCGCCATCCCCGAGAGCGAGGGGTCGATCTGGATGCCGATGGTGGATATGAGGAGGAACCGGCTGGTCTGGATGGTCCCCTACATGTACGTCGACGGCAGCGCCGCCGTCGCCGGCGGGCGTGAGATCTTCGGCCTCCCGAAGCAGCTCGGGCAGATCAGGATCCCGCCAGCAGGAGACACCGCGCCGGACTCACTGTCGGTGCAGGCCCTGGTCATCAAGAAGTTCCGACCGCGGGCTACAGGCAGGATGCGACCCGTCTTCCGCGTTGATCGGCTGGGGCCGGACGCGGCCCCGCTGCCTCCGGCCCGACTCGTCGCTGCGGAAGGCGGGTTCCTCAACGCCCGCAACCTGCTCATGACGCACCGGGGACGCGGCCTCCCCGACATCGGAGGGCCCGAGCGCGACGACGACCGCTTTGACGACGAACGGGCTGGCAGGCGCCGGAGCCAGCTCCTGACGTCCAAGCGGATCGACCTCCTGCAACTGCTGGCGATGTTCTTCGCCGACTTCGCCGACAACGAGGTCACCATGGTGCAGCTGAAGCAGTTCCGGGACATCGAGAACCCCTCGATCGCCTGTTTCCAGTCGATCGTCGAGGTCAGGAACTTCCTGGACCGGTGCCCAGCCTGGGGCGTGCTTCCCTGCGACGAGTACCTCGTCGACATCCGGACACTCGACGGCGCTCCGATCGTCCGCGAGCTCGGGGTCAACTCGGTGCGACACCGTCCCTCGTTCGCAATGTGGCTCGACTTGGACTTCGACCTCGAAGCGGGCCAGACACTCTGGTTCGCACCGTCCTACTGACGCATGCCCACCGAAGCAGAGCCCGAGAAGCCGAACGTCGTCATCCTGGGTGGTGGCGTCGGCGCCATGACCGCCGCCTTCTACCTGAGTCTCGGGAAATGGGAGTCCCGGTTCTCGAGCATCACGGTGTACCAGCAAGGCTGGCGGCTGGGTGGCAAAGGGGCGAGCGGGCGGAACCTGGCGAGCGGCGAGCGAATCGAAGAGCACGGCCTGCATGTGTGGTTCGGTTTCTATGAGAACGCCTTCCGCACCATGCGGCTGTGTTACGGCGAGCTGAACCGGCCGCCCGGCGCAGCCCTCGCCACCGTCGACCACGCGTTCCAGCGCGCCAGCACGTTCATCGTCGAAGAGCTCCGGCCCGAGGGATGGGTGGAATGGATCGCCGAGTTCCCGGAGGACGACCAGCTTCCGGGGGACCTGTTCGACCCGACGCCGCTCCCTTCACCCGAGGAGTACCTCACCCGCGCCATCGCCCTGGGGGCGTCGTACCTGGCGTCGGCGATCCGAGACCCCGACGAAGAGCTGGAGATCGACTCGGAGCCGCCACCGCCAACGCCCGTCCGCCCCGAGCTTCAGCTGACCGTCGGCGAGGACACCCGCCGAGACTCCCTCCGCCGTGAGCTTCGCGCCCTTGCCCGGGCGCTGACGCGCAACGCGGCACGGTCGGTTCAGCTGGCGATCGCCAACGCCGTCGACCTGGTGGAGTCGCTGACCCCGGACGTCCTTTCGTCAGAACCCGAGCAGCAGGCCTCGGTCCATGGCTTCATCGAGCGGGCCGTCACCCTCGCCGGCCGCCACCTTCGTGACCTGGCCTTTGACAGCGACGCCGGCCGCCGGGCCTGGTACCTCGGTGACATGTTCCTCGCCATCGCACGGGGAATGCTGCGCTACGACGTGTTGACCAGCGAAGAGGGCTTCGACGTCATCGACGACTTCGACTTCTCCGACTGGCTCATCATGAACGGGGCCGACGAGGAGACGGCCCGCTCGTCTCTGATCACGACGGTCGTGTACGACCTCGCGTTCGCCTATCAGGGTGGCGATCCGCACAAGCCCTTCTTCTCCGCGGCGGCTGCCCTGCGGGGGCTGTTCCGACTCTTCTTCACCTACAAGGGCGCCATCGCCTGGAAGATGAAGGCGGGGATGGGCGACGTCGTCTTCGCCCCCCTCTACGAGGTCTTGCATCGGCGGGGCGTGAAGTTCGAGTTCTTCCGGCGGGTCACGGGCGTGCACCCGTCTCCGGAGGGCGACCGCATCATGTCGGTCGACATCGAGCATCAGGCCGATGTTCGGCCGCCGCTCGTCGAGTACCAGCCGCTGGTCCCGGCCACGACGGACAACCTGCCGTGCTGGCCCTCGGGCCCCCTGTTCGACCAGCTCGTGGACGGCGACCAGCTGGAGCGCGACGAGGTCAACTTCGAATCCTTCTGGAACCAGCGGTCCACCGGCTTCACGACCACCCTGGCGGTCGAAAACGACATCGTCGTGCTCGGCATCCCGGTCGGGGCCCTGCCCTTCCACTGCGACGAGCTCATCGGCCAGAAGGAGCCGTGGCGACGCATGGTCAGTGAGCTGGAAACGATCTACACCCAGTCCTTCCAGCTCTGGCTCAGCGAGTCGATCACCGACATGACCGGCCAGGAGTTGGCGAAAGGGGCGACCACCGGCGGGTTCGTGGAGCCGTTCGACACCTACGCCGACATGAGCCATCTCATCGAACAGGAGAACGTCTCGCCGCAGCCGAAGGCGATCGCGTACTTCACGAACGCCATGCCGACGCCGACCATGGATCCCCGTGCCATTGCGAGTGATCCGACCATCCCGAGTCGGTTCGCGGCCACGGCGCGGGCCAATGCCATCCGGTTCCTGCGGGAGGACGTCGGTGCCCTCTGGCCGAAGGCGATCCTGCGCTACCCGCCCGACTTCCGGTGGGCGCTGCTCATCGGCGGGCCCGAGCACGTCACCGGCGTCGACCGGTTCGACTCGCAGTTCTGCCGGGCGAACGTCGACCCGTCGGACCGCTATGTGCTCTCGCTTCCGGGCACCGCCCGGTTCCGGCTCGACCCCGGCAACAGCGGCTACCAGAACCTCTTCCTGGCCGGGGACTGGACCAAGTG
>JBOGFO010000541.1:0-8675 GCA_050743445.1 Acidimicrobiia bacterium | reverse complement strand
GGTGCCGCCTCACCCTCCACCTGGCCGTCCGGACGGCGGACGACGCCGACGAGGTGGGGCCGTTCGAGGCGCTCGTCCGCCTGATCGGTATGGGTGGCGACACCGACACCAACGCGGCGGTGGCCGGCGGTCTCCTCGGGGCCCGCCACGGCACCGCCGCCTGGCCTGCCCGCCTCCTTGCCGGCCTCGCCCTGCGGGAACGGATGGAGGAGCTGGCCGGAGATCTCTGGCAGGCGGCCCAGGGGTGACCGGCTGCCGGGGAGAACGCACCGTCGCCGGGCGATAGCATCTGGCCTCCTATGACCTTCAGGGTCGAGCCAGGCAAGGCGGTGGGCCAGGAGTTCCGCCGCATCGCCCAAGACGAGTTCGAGGCCACCCTGGCGCACCTCGGTGATCCCGAGGCGGCCGGCCTGGACGTCGCCGTCCACGAGGCCCGCAAGAGTTGCAAGCGCCTCCGGGCCCTGTTCCGCCTCGTCCGTCCGTCGATCTCCGAGCGGCGCTACCGGTCGCTCAACGCCAACGTGCGCGACGCGGCCCGGGAGCTGTCCGCCAGCCGGGACGCCGCCGCCCTGGTGGCCATGTTCGACGACCTCATCTCGGCCCACGGCGGCAACACCGAGGGCGATCTCGCCCTGGTGCGCAAGGGCCTCCAGGAGCGGGGCGACGACGACGCCGAGTGGGTGGACACCGACGGGCCGCCCCGGCCCCTGGTGCGGGCCCGGGAGCGCCTGGAGCTGGCCCGGGACATGGCGGCCACCACCCAGGTGTCGGGCGACGGCTTCCGGGCCGTGCGCGACGGGCTCGCCGCCGTCTACGGGCGGGGTCGCAAGGCCATGCGGGCGCTGGAGAAGGGCGGCACCGCCGAGCAGTCCCACGAGTGGCGCAAGGCGGTCAAGTACACCTGGCACCACCTCCAGCTGATGGAGAACGCCGCCCCGTCGCTGCTCACCCCCACCGCCTCCCGGTTCCACCAGCTCTCCGACGCCCTGGGCGACGCCCACAACCTGGCCGTGCTCCGGGAGGTGCTCGAAGGGTCCGCGGCCCGCTTCGGGGGCCAGCACGCCATCGACCCGGTGTTGGCGCTGGCCGCCCTGTCCCGGGCCGACCTGGAGCAGCGGGCCATCCGCCTCGGACTGCGCCTCTACGCCGAACCGCCGAACGCCTTCGTCCGGCGGCTGTACGGCTACTGGCAGGCCGAGGTCCGCGCCGGGAGCGAGCTGCCCACCGGCGAGCTGGCCGACCTCAAGTCGGATCTCAACTACGGCGCCGCCGACGTTGCCTCCACCGACGAGGCCCCGGCCGGCGACTGACCGGCTCCGCCCGCCGGCACCGCCGTTTCAGCGGCGGGCCAGGGTGGCGAAGACCGCGTAGGCGCCGGCGGCCAGGTCCGGTACCACCGGGCAGCCCCGGAACGGGTCCACCAGCAGCCAGCGGAAGGGCTCGAGCTCGAGGGGGAGTTCCTCATCGTCGCCGGCCCCACCGGCGTCGGGCGCGCCGCCATCGGGCGCAAGATGAACGGCTGACCCCCCGGACCCCACGGCGCAGAACCCTTGGCGGGAGACGCTCGAGCAGCCCTGGGCCCGGAGGATCGCCGGTACTTTACGCCCCCAGTCAAGTTCCGCCCCCCGGGCCTCGGCTTGGGCCCGGATGATGCCGGTCAGGGCGGAGCGGCTGGCGGCGTGGCCGGCCGTCCGGAAGGGGAGGGCCACGTCGTCCTCCACCACGATCCAACCCCCCCGGCTTCACCGCCGTCACCAGGCGTTCGAGCGTCCGGGTGCGGTCGAGCGGGTGCAGGGATCCGAGCCGGGCGTAGACCAGGTCGAACCAGGCCGAGGGCAGGAGGGTGGTGGCATCGGGCCTAAGGGCTCGCGAGTAAACTATCCGCGATTTATGGGTTCTGGTTGGGTAGCCTGGCGGTGTGGAGCTGAGCGAGGAGGCGATGGAGCGGTTCTTCTCGTTTGTGTCGCCGTTGCTGGATGAGCGTCAGCGTCGTCTGGTGGCCGGCGCGATGTCGCGGGTGTTGGGTCGTGGGGGGCAGAAGGCGGTCGTGGTGGCGTCGAGGATGAGTTCGCGCACGGTGCTTGATGGCGCCAAGGAGTTCGATGCCGGCGCTGGTCCTTCCGGCCGGGTGCGGCGCGAGGGAGGGGGCCGGCCGAGGCTCGTCGACGTGGACCCCGACTTGTTGGCTGACCTGGATGACCTGGTGGAGCCCGACGCCCGGGGTGATCCGATGTCACCGCTGCGCTGGACGCTGAAGTCGACCCGTCAGCTGGCCCGGGTGCTGGGGGAGATGGGCCATCAGGTGTCGAGTTGGTCGGTGGGTCAGCTCCTGCATGCGATGGGCTATTCCCTGCAGGCGACGGCCAAGACGGTGGAGGGGGCCCAGCACCCGGACCGCAACGCCCAGTTCGAGTACATCAACGGCCTCGCCGGCCAGCGCCTCGCCGCGGGCGAGCCGGTGATCAGCGTCGACTGCAAGAAGAAGGAACTCGTCAACGGGCGCAAAGCCAACGCCGGCAAGGAGTGGCAGCCCGAAGGGCAACCGGAGCGGGTCGACGTGCACGACTTCCCCGACGCCGCGGTCCCCAAGGCCATCCCCTACGGCGTGTTCGACGTGGGCGCCAACGAGGGCTGGATGTCGGTGGGCGACGATCACGACACCGCCGCCTTCGCGGTCAACGCCATCCGCCGCTGGTGGCAGGCCATGGGATCCCAGCGCTACCCGAACGCCCGCCGACTGCTCGTCACCGCCGACGCGGGCGGCTCCAACAGCTACCGCAACCGCCTCTGGAAACTCGAGCTGGGCCGCCTGGCCGCCGAGACCGGCCTGGAGATCACCGTGGGCCACTACCCGCCCGGCACGAGCAAATGGAACAAAATCGAGCACCGCATGTTCAGCTTCATCACCATCAACTGGCGAGGCAAACCCCTCACCTCCTACCGCACCATCGTCGAGTTGGCCGCCGGGACCACCACCGACACCGGGCTCCGCATCCACGCCGAATGGGACCAGGGCTACTACCCGACCGGCATCGACGTCACCGACGAACAACTCGCCGCCGTCCCCCTCACCGGCCACGACTGGCACCCCGACTGGAACTACGACATCGCCCCCAAACCCGCCCACCGAAAACGAACTACACGCAAGTAGTTCTCACGCGGGCCCTAAGGGTGGCGACGACGCCGGTCTCGCCCACCCGGGCTTCGAGCCACTCGACCGCCGGCGCTTGGCCCCCCGCCACCAGGCACCGCCAGTCCTCGCCGACGCCCGTCGCCCCGAGGTGGCGGCGGGTGACCAGGTCCCAACCGGAGGGACGGACCGGGACGGCCTGACCGGTGGTGGGAGACACGGACGTGGGCTCGACGACGAACGTGGTCACGGCGGCACCTCCGTGTGCGGGGACACCCCGCCTCCCGGGCTGATGGCGGGCTCCAGCCGACGGTACGGAACCGGGCCCCCGGCGTCGTTGCCCGCCCTGACCGCCCGTGTGTCGCCGGGGCGACACTCGCACCGTCCGGGGCGGTCGCAGCCGCGCCGTACGCTGCCCGTGTGGTCGAGTCCCCCGCCTCCGCCGGCGCCGCCCTGACCGGTGCCCTGGCCCGTAAGCCGGGCGCCCAGGCCCGGCCGGGGCAGGACGCCATGTGCGTAGCGGTGGAGGCCGCCCTGGCCGGCGCCGGCCACCTCCTCGTCGAGGCCCCCACGGGGACGGGCAAGAGCCTGGCCTACCTGGTGCCCGCCGTCCGCCACGCCCTCTCCGGCCCGGAGCGGACGGTGGTCGTCGTGACCGCCACCAAGGCGCTCCAGGAACAGCTGGTCGGAGAGGACCTCCCGTTCCTCACCGCCGCCCTCGACGGGCCCACTTTCGACTTCGCCATGCTGAAGGGCCGGTCCAACTACCTGTGCTGGGCCAAGCTCGACGTGACCCAGACCGACGGCGTGGAGGGCCGGCTCGACTTCGGCGCCGGCGGTCCGCTGGCCGCCCTGGAGGAGGTGGCCGAGCTGGGGGACTGGGCGGAGGGCACCCCCACCGGCGACCGGGCCGACGCCCCCAAGGTGGTGAGCGACGCCGTCTGGTCACAGGTCTCCGTCGACCCCGGCGAGTGCCCGGGGGCGGCCAAGTGCCACGCCGGCGACCGCTGCTTCGCCGAGACGGCCCGGATGCGGGCGGCCAACGCCGACGTCGTGGTCGTCAACGCCCACCTCTACGCCTCCCACATCGCCTCCGGCGGCTACGTGCTCCCGCCGCACGACGCCGTCGTCTTCGACGAGGCCCACACCCTGGAGGACGTCTTCGCCGAGTCGCTCGGTGTGCGTATGGCCCCGGGGCGGGTCCGGCGGGTGGCGTCCCGATTGCGGGGGGCGGGGGCCGACATCGAGCTGAGCCGGCGCCTGGAGCGGGCCGCCGGCATCCTCGACGAGGCCCTGTCCCAGCTGGCCGGCACCGAGCCGACCCGGGTCACCCCGACCGAGGGTGACCTGGCCCAGGCCCTGGGGGTGCTCGGCACCCTGGCCGCCGACGCCGCCGGGGCCCTGCGCCGTCTCGACCCGGCCGGCGACGCGGCCAAGGCCAAGGTGGCCCAGGCCGGCCGCCTGGTCGACGGCCTGGCCGGCGACGTCGTCCGCATCCTCGACCCGGCCAGCTACCAGAACCAGGTGGCGTGGGTGGAGCGGTTCCGGGACCGGCCCGAGCTGCACCTAGCCCTCATCGACGTCGGGCCGGTGCTGGCCGGCCACCTCTACCCCAAGGTCACGGTGGTCGCCACCAGCGCCACCCTGGCCACCGGCGGCCGCTTCGAGATCCTGGCCCGGCGTCTCGGCCTCTCACTCGCCCCGCCGCCCGAAGCCATCGAACCGGGCACGCCGATTGGGCCTTCCGTGGAAAACGGCATGCCCGGAAACGGTGACGCCGGCGACGCACCGCCTCCGGGTCCGCCCCGGTATGCGGCGCTGGCCGTCCCCAGCCCCTTCGACCATCCCCGCCAGGGCTTCCTCTACGTGGCCCGCCACCTGCCCGAGCCCAACGACCCGGCGTTCACGCCCGCCATGCACGAGGAGCTCCACGGCCTCATTGGCGCCGCCGGCGGGCGCACGCTGGCGCTGTTCACCTCCCGGGCGGCCATGGAGCGGGCCGCCACCGCCCTGGAGGGGAGGGGCGGCTACGAGGTCATCGTCCAGGACCGGATGCCCCGCCCGGAGCTCCTGGCCCGGTTCCGCTCCGGCCCCGGCCTCGCCCTCTTCGCCACCCAGAGCTTCTGGCAGGGCGTCGACCTGCCCGGGTCGTTGTGCCACCTGGTCACCATCGACCGGGTGCCCTTCCCCCGGCCGACCGACCCGCTCATCCAGGCCCGCCGGGAGGCGGCCGAGGCCCGGGGCGCGAACGCCTTCTCCGCCGTCGACATCCCCCTCGCGGCCACGCTCCTGGCCCAGGGGGCGGGGCGGCTCATCCGCACCACCACCGACCGGGGCGTGGTGGCCGTCTTCGACCGGCGCCTGGCCACCCGCGCCTACCGGGCGACCCTGCTGGCCACCATGCCGTCGCTGCGGCGTACCGTCGACCGGGACCAGGTGCTGGCCACCCTGGCCGAACTGGCCGACGGCCCCAAACCAGAAAACGTCGGAAATTCGGCGCAGCGGCAAGGTACCGGGGCCATTTCGTCGAAATAAGGACTTCGTGGCCCGAGCCCCCGCTCGGAGACCTCCGCCGCCCCCCGGCAGGCAAGCGGCACGTTCAGTTCGCGGCGCTCGCGGGACACGCCGTGGCTCGACGAATGCCGGTGGCATCCGCCGCTCGGCACCCATCGCGCCAGTCCCCTCCTGGCCTGACCTGAAAGCCGAGGACATGAAGCCGGAGTCCTACTTCACCTGGGAAGCCACGTCTCACACCGTCGCCGACGCCGAATGGCGGGCGCCGGTCCTCATCGCACCCCGTCGCCGGGGTGTCGCCGGCGCCCTCAGCGCCCTGGCCGCCCTGCTGCGGTCCGACGCCGCCTGAGCACGCCAGCACGCAGCACCAAGCAGCACCGCAGCACCAGCAACACCGCAACACAACATCACCGCAACCAAGGGCCGATTCGATTGAGGAACACCCCCCGGGGCCCGGGGGGTGTTCCTTTTTTTGGCACTGGGGCCGGCGGCGGAAGAGGGGAGCGACCTCCGGTGTTGAACCAATGCTCACATCGGAGATTCGGAGGCGGAGATGCTGCTCCACGACCTGGTCCACGACACGCTCAACAACCTGCCGGCCGCGCCCCTCATCGCCCGGACGGTCGTCGTCGACGCTCTGCTCGACATGATGAGCGCCACGGCGGACGAGTCGGAGCGGACCCAGCTCATGGAGATCATGGGCCGGGTGCCCCGTGCCGTCGTCGTCGACCGCAACGCGGTGGCCGATCTGCTGCTCGACCTGCTCGGCCCGGGGGTGGCGTCCGCCAACTGATCGGCCGGTCGTCGCTCATGGCTGGATCGTTCATGCCTTGATAGGCATATAACCTCAGAGGCATACAGGCGGCGTGGTGATCGACACTGGGTGGCCAAGGTGGCCGCTGGCTGGCACCTGTGCCTGGTGGTCGCCGAGGGCATGCTCGACGGGAAGGCGATCGGCCCCATCCCGGGCGAGGACGCCATGAACTACGGCTGGAAGGAGCTGGCCGACGCCTACGCCGAGGAGCTCGGCCTCACCGCCCCGGAGGACCCGGCGGCGTAAAGCTACTGGCGGGCTCAGGCCAGCTTGGCGGCCGCAAAGGCCAGCGCGGCGGTGGAAAGCACCGCCCCCAGATTGGCCATCACCAAAGCTCGGGTCTGGCCGGTGACGGCGGTGAGCAGATCTCCCCGTACGGCGGCCAGGATCTTGTTCTCCATGGTGTCGAACCTGTCGTCGAGCGCCTCGAATCGCAGGTCGACGGCGTCGAACCTGTCGTCGAGCGCCTCGAATCGCTGGTCGACGGCGTCGAATCGCTGGTCGACGGCGTCGAATCGCAGATCCATTCGCTGTTCGAGGGCGTCGAGGTCCCGCTTGGTGGCGACGTCCGCCCAGCCGACCGGGGGCATCATCTCCATGAGCGTCTCCGCGGGTGCTGGACCGAGCACCGCTTCGAGGCGGAGGAACAGCTCGTGTCGTGATCGCTCATCAAGGGCCATGATGCGTCTCCTGGAGTCCTCGGACAACCCATGGAGAGCGTTCGAGGCCCGCTCACGAAGCCGGGGTCACGGTAGCAAGACCGTCCGGTCGTGAGCGGCGTAATTCTGGTGAGGGTTCTGCCAGCAAACCCTGGCAGAACCCTCACAAGAAGCGTTACGTCTCGCTCAGCCCGACGGCGGAGTGCAGCCGCCGCAGCGGGGCCGGCGACCACAAGTTGGCGTTGCCGGCCAGCTTCGTGACGGCGGGGACGAGCGTGGCCCGGATGACGAAGGCGTCGAGGAGGACGGCGATGGTCAGGCCGACGCCGTCTGCTTGAGGAACGTGAGCCCGGAGATGAGCATGGCGCCGAAGACGATGGCCATGAGGAAGGCGGCCGCCGTGACCACCGGGCCGGCCCGGTCGAGGCCCCGGGCCACGGCCTCGTCGTTGCTGGCGCCCGATGGTGCTCCTCCATGATCCGCGACAGCAGGAACACCTCGTACGCCGCCCGATGTGGGGGTGACGACGAGGACGTAGGCGGGCAGCCCTGCGCCGAACTCGTCCTCCAGGCGGTGGCGGGCCTTGACCGACTCGGCCGCCGGGTCGTCGAAGCCGCCCCGGCTCAGGTGGTCGGCCACGCTGCCGCCGAGGGCGCCGGCCGCCACGAAGAAGACCCCGGAGGCAATGAGGACCGGCTTCCGGCGGCGGATCAGGAAGCGGGCGAGCCGAGCGAACACGGAGACCTCCTCGTCGGTGCCGGTGTAGCACGACGACGGGCGCGAACCCGCCATTCGGCCGTCCCGCTAGGTTCGGCGCCGATGGCTGACCAGGACGACGTCCGGCGCATCGCCCTGGCGCACTACAACGGCTTTCCCGCCGTGCTCGTCCGCCTGGCGGCCGTCGACGACGACGAGCTGGCCGAGCTGCTCACGGACGCGTGGCGCTGCCAGGCTCCGAAGGCGCTGGTGGCCGAGTTCGACCGCAACCGTCAGGAGTGACGGCGCCGCCGGTCAGTCGTCGAGCTCGACCCCGAGCTCGGTCTCGATGGCATAGATGTACTCCGGGGCCACCCCGAGGACGGCGGCCAGCAGCCGGCGCTGGATGCCCGACTCCCGGGCCTGGCGGACGCTGTGCAGGTGGCGGTCGAGCGATAGCGCAGGCGGGCCGCCCCGGTCGATCGGGACGTGCTGGCGGTAGAGGACGCGCAGCCGGGCTGACGGCTCGTAGGGAATCATCACTACAAGTATCGGCGGGTTGGGTGCCCTACACGAGGGCAAATTTGCTGTTTCTTCCAGGCGGGCGCGATCACGGCCCTCACAGGGCCACGATCGCTCCCGCCCTGGGCGCGGCGCCCTGATTTCGCCCGAAATCGCACGGCCCGGAGCGATGTGCCCGGTTCGTGACTACCGCTCCGGCCCTTGAACCGTCACGCTGAAGGGGTCATGGCCCTCCCGTTCTCTCTTCGCGCCCGCCGGTGACGGCGACCCTCGGCCGCCTCGCCCTGGCCGGCGCCCTGGTGGCGTGCCTGGCCGCGGTCTGGGTGTCGTGGCCCGGCGT
>JBOGFO010000540.1:0-8646 GCA_050743445.1 Acidimicrobiia bacterium | reverse complement strand
GTCTCCCAGCGGGTGGCCGACGTCTGCCTCGCCGCCCTGGCCCAGGCCGCTCCCGACCGGGTCGGCGCCGCCAGCCAGGGGACCATGAACAACGTCCTCATCGGAGGCCTGGGGGCCAGGGGGGAATCCCCCGGGGGCAGGGCCTGGGTCTACTACGAGACCCTGGCCGGCGGTCAGGGCGGCCGTCCCCACCAAGCCGGGATGAGCGGGGTCCACACCGGCATGACCAACACCAAGAACACCCCCGTCGAGGCGCTGGAGCGCGCCTTCCCCATGCGGGTGCGCCGCTACCGCCTGCGCCAGGGCAGCGGGGGGGCGGGCGAGGCGCCCGGCGGCGAGGGCATCGAGCGCGACGTGGAGATGCTCGAGGACGTCACCGTCAGCCTCATCACCGAGCGCCGTGAGAGCCGGCCCCCCGGCCTGGCCGGCGGCGACCCCGGGGCGGTGGGGGAGAACTGGCTGCTGCCCGGAGGTGACGAGGCCCGCGCCGAGCGGCTCTCCGACAAGTGCACCGTCCGGCTCAAGGCCGGCGACGTCCTGCGGATGCTCACCCCGGGCGGTGGCGGCTGGGGCCAGCGCTAGCCGGACTTTGGCTTTCCTGTCACCTTGCCCGTGCTACTTGACCCGCGATCATGCGCGACTGTGCTTGCCTTCGCCGAGGAAGGGGCCTCCTTCGCTCGGCCCTTGGGGTTGTAACGCTGTCGGGCCGCTTCACCTGAAGTCCCCAGCATTGCCCCGATGGAGGCCCAGGAGTACCCCGACGCTCGGGCCACCGACACCCGTTCAGCGAGTCGTCGCTGGGCCAGGGCATAGTCCTCGAACGCTTCACGGACAGCGCGGAGCGGGGCGCCATCGAGTGCCGGGCCGGTCGGCTCGAAATCCTCGAACGTCTTGGCGAGCTGCTCGGCCTGGGCCTCGATCTCTCTCATAGTGCGCGGCATCGACATCACCTCAGGAACTTGTGGCGGGCTGGGCGCATGGCGTGGACGGCGACGGTGCCGTCGGTGGTTGCGACGATTCCGATCTCGATGAGGCGGGCCGCCCGGTCGGGCCCGACGATCATGGTCATGTCCTTATCGAGTCCCAGACGTGGATCGGGTTGCGGAGCGCGTGAAGAATGTCCTCGTCGGCTACGCCGTGCCTGCGGGCACTGGAGGCGATAGCCAACTCCACACCCCGCAAGTTACCTTGCGCAACCGTCGATTGCAAGGAAACTTGCAATTGCCGGGCCTTATTGACCGCGCTCCTGGCATCCTGGGGGCGTGACCGACGCCGACGACCTGCCTGAGCTGGTCCGGGCCGCCACCGAGCTACTCGAGGCGGTAACCCGGGACCCGTTCGTGCTGGAGAAGCTGTCCGAAGAGGAGCGGGTCCGGCTGCTCAAGGCGGTGGCCGAGGTCGCCACGCCCGACCCCGAGGAGCGCCGGCAGCAGCACCGGGCCCGGCGGCGGCGGGAGCGGGCCCAGCGGATCCAGCGTGACGAGGACGTCCTGGGCGATACGGGGATCCGGCGGCTGCGGTCGGAGCCGGTGTTCACCACGCCCAACGTCTTCGCCCCGGAGGACTTCGTCCAACACGACGTCGACGGGGACGGGGACGTCGACGGCGAGTTCCGGGAGCTGTGGGAGCCGCAGCACTGCTACATCTGCAAGGAGAAGTCCTCGCTGGTCCACCACTTCTACGACCAGCTCTGCCCCGGGTGCGCCGAGTTCAACTACGCCAAGCGCACCGAGATGGCCGACCTCACCGGCCGCGTCGCCCTGCTCACCGGCGGGCGGGTCAAGATCGGCTACCAGGCCGGCATCAAGCTGCTCCGGTCCGGCGCCGCGCTCATCGTCACCACCCGGTTCCCCCGGGATGCCGCCCTGCGTTACGCCCAGGAGCCCGACTTCGAAGACTGGGGCGACCGGCTCGAGATCTTCGGCCTCGACCTGCGGCACACCCCGAGCGTCGAGGCCTTCTGCCGCCATCTCGACGAGGCCCGCAGCCGGCTCGACTTCATCGTCAACAACGCCTGCCAGACGGTGCGCCGCCCCCCGGCCTTCTACCGCCACATGATGGAGTTGGAGCGGACGTCGCTCGAACGGATGCCCGGCCCGGTGAAGGAGCTGCTGGGCGAGTACGAAGGGCTCCGGGGCTACCACATGCTGCCCGAGGGCTCCGCCGCCCTCGTGGCCGAGACGGCGCCGGTCATCGCCGGGCTCACCCACGCCGCCGAGCTGTCCCAGGCCCGGCTGCTGCCCGACGACGCCGAGCCCCAGCGCCACCTGTTCCCCGAGGGCCGGCTCGACCAGGACCGACAGCAGGTCGACCTCCGGGGCCGGAACTCGTGGCGCCTCACCCTGGGCGAGGTGTCGTCGGTCGAGCTGCTGGAGACCCAGCTGGTGAACGCGGTGGCCCCGTTCGTGCTCAACGCCCGGCTCAAGCCGCTGATGCTGCGGACCCCCGAGCGGGACCTGCACATCGTCAACGTGTCCGCCGTCGAGGGCCAGTTCTACCGCCGGTTCAAGACGACGAAGCACCCGCACACGAACATGGCCAAGGCGGCGCTCAACATGATGACCCGGACGAGCGCGGCCGACTACCAGGCCGACGGCATCCACATGAACAGCGTCGACACCGGCTGGGTGAGTGACGAGGATCCGGTCTCCATCGCCGAGCGCAAGACGGCGGAGCACCGGTTCCACCCGCCGCTCGACATCGTCGACGGCGCGGCCCGGATCATCGATCCGATCATCTCGGGCTTCAACACCGGCGTCCACGTCTTCGGCCAGTTCCTCAAGGACTACCGGCCGACCGACTGGTGAGCGGGGGCATCGTCCCTGGGGAACGCTGCCGGCGCAACAACGGCCGGCCGTGCCGGCCCTGAGCCCCCGCCCCCGTTCTTGCGTTCCTCCGGAACGACAGGTGTTCCGGACGAACGCCGGAATCGCTAGGGGGGCTCGCCGGGGCCGATGAGGTGGCAGATCCGCCGGGGGTCGCAGGCGCCGGGGTCGAGGGTCCGGGCCCGGTCGACCAGCCGGGTCAGCTCGCCCTGGAGTGAGCGCAGCTCGGCGATCCGGTGCTCGATCTCCGCCGACCGGGCCCGGAGCAGTTCGAGGACGTGGCCGCAGGGCGGTCCGTCGCCACCGTCGCGCAGGGCGAGGATGCTGCGGATCTCCCCGAGGGTGAGTCCCACGGCCTGGGCGGCCCGGACGAAGGCGAGGCGGTCGAGGGCCGAGTCGTCGTAGTCCCGGTAGCCCGACGGCGAACGCCGCGGCGCCAGGATCACGCCGATGTCCTCGTAATACCGGATGGTCTTGGTGGAGACTCCGGCCTGAGATGCGACCTCGCCGATGCGCATTCCTCTTGACCTTCCAGCGCGCTGGAAGCCTTACGGTACCCCGGTGGACATCGAGGTGCTCTCCATCCCCGGGTGCCCGCACACCGATCTCGCCCGCCGGAACGTCGACCGCGCCCTCGCCCACCTCCGGCTGGCGGCCGTTGTCCGGGAACGGATCGTCGCCTCGGCCGAGGACGCGGCGCAGCTCGGTATGCGGGGGTCGCCGACGATCCTGGTCGACGGGCGCGACCTCTTCGCCCGCCCGGCCTCGGCCGTGCCGGACGACGACACCGCCGCCGCCGACGCCGGCCTGTCGTGCCGGCTCTACCCCGGGCCGGCCGGCGTGAGCGGCGCTCCGACGGTGAGCCAGATCGTCGAGGCGATGGGGGGATGACCGCCGATCTTGACCTGTTCGACGTCGCCGGGCTCGAGCCGGCCGTGGCTCAGGCGGTCCGGCGCATCGGCATCTCCGGGTTCTGGGCGTTGTGGTCGGGACAGAACACCACGCTGCCCCAGCTGCTGGGCGACGACAGCCGGGCCGTGTCCGAGGCTGCCGCCTATCTCCGGTCCCGGGGCCGCCTCGAGCTGTCGGAGTCGGGTGAGCTCGTCGCCGTCCACGGCCTGGTCCGGCGGCCGACGCAGCATCGGATCGAACACGACGCCGGCACGGTGAACACCTGGTGTGCGCTGGATGCCATCGGCATCCCGGCGGCCCTCGCCATCGACGCCCGGGCCCGGACGGGGTGCGCCACCTGTGGAGTCGAGCTCGCCGTGTCGCTCTCAGGCGGCGTTCCGGATCCGGCTCCCGAAGCGGTGCTGTGGTATCCCGAAGTTCGCCATGGCCATCTCGTGGACGACTTCTGTGCCGGAGCCAACCTGTTCTGCTCGTCCGGTCATCTCGACGACTGGAGAGCCAGTGCCGGGACGGAAGGCGCGGTGCTGACCGTCGACGAGGTGGCGGAGCTCGGGCGGGAGGCGTGGTCCGACGTGGCCGGGGAGGCGTGATGGAGGCGGCCGAGGAGGGCCCAGTTTCACGGGCGGTCGTCCATCAGCCGCCCTTCGGTCCCATCGAACGCCTCGACCACAAGGGGTTGGTGGCGGCCCAGGAGGAGAGCCTGCGGTCGTCCCGCCGGCGGTACTCGCTGAGCGCCCGCCTCCTGTTCTGGATGATGGATGCCCTCTACGGCGAGCCCCGGACGCTGCAGAAGTTCCGGGTGCTCGAGCTCGTGGCCCGGGTGCCGTACCAGGCGTGGGAGAACGTGGCCTACGTGGCCATGACCCACACCGCCAGCCAGCACGGGTTCGCCCGGCGGGTCTTCAACCGGGTGCGGGCCGCCCGCTGGGAGCAGGACAACGAGCAGTGGCACCTGCTCATCCTGGAGGAGCTGCTCGACGAAGAGCCCCGCTCGCCGTTCATCCGCCACCGGATCGTGCCCCAGATCCTGGCCTTCGCCTACTACCAGCTGTCCTGGTTCCTCTACGTGATTCGCCCGGCGTGGTCCTACCGTCTCAACGCCGACTTCGAAGACCACGCCGAGCACGAGTACGCCCTGCTGGTGCAGGAGCACGAAGACTGGGAGCACGTCGCCTACGAGGGCAGCTTCGCCGACGACTACGGCGCCTACGACAGCCTGGCCGACCTCTTCCGCCAGATCGGCTACGACGAGCGGCTCCACAAGCTGGAGAGCGAGGTCAACATGGCCTCGGCCCGCTTCCGCTGACCCTCATCCCCCCGCTGCGTTAACGGGACGCGAACCCTCGAGCCCAAACGGGACGCAAGGCCCCAGACCTCCCGGGCCGGGAGCAGGACCGGCGCCGGCGGGCGAGAAGAGGTGCGCCGTAGCCGCGCCTTTTCCTCCCCTCGGGGCGCGCCTCGCGTCAGGAGAAACCGAACATGCCTGCCATCCCCTCCCAGGCGCCCCCGCGGTCGTCCCGCCGCACGGTCTGCGCCCTTCTCGTCCTTGCCCTGCTGGCCAGCCTGGCCGCCTTCCTCACGCCGGCCCGGGCCGACCAGCCCACCACCGATGCCGCCCCCACCGTCGAGACCGCCCCCGTGGAGACCGACGGCACCACCGATGACCCCGCCATCTGGGTCGACGCCGACGACCCCACCAAGTCCCTGGTCTTCGGAGCCAACGACGCCTCCGGGATCGGGATCTACGACCTGAGCGGAGTCGAGCGGGAAGCGATCACCGCTGACGGCCCGACCACCGGCATCGACATCCGGCGCGGCGTTTCGTTGGGCGGCCAGACCGTCGACGTCCTCGCCGCCGCCAACGAGGGCACGGTGCGCTTCTACACCATCGACGCCACCGGAGCGCTGACCAACATGACCGCCGGGACCGGAGCCATCACCCCGGCCTGGCCGTCGGGCGGCGGCAAGATCAACGGCCTCTGCCTGTACCAGAGCTCACTGTCCGGCCAGAGCCGGACCTACGTCTTCGCCTACGCCCCCAACGGCCAGATGGAGCAGCTCGAGCTGGTCGACAACGCCGGGAAGATCGACGTCAACCTGGTGCGGGGCGGATCGCTCGGCGCCTGGGACGTCTCCGCCACCAGCGGCTCGACTCTCAGCGGCTGCGTGGCCGACGACGAGCAGCACACCCTCTACGTGGCCGAGAAGACCAAGGCCATCTGGCGCTACGGCGCCGAGCCGGGTGACCTCATCACCGGGCCCGTCTCGGTGGACGTGCCCGCCCCCACGGGTCACTTCACGCCCAACCTGGGCGGGCTGGCGCTCGTGCGCACCGGCCCGGCCACCGGCTACCTGCTGGCCTCGTCCCAGGGCGTCGACGACACCCCCGAGGCCGACTCCTTCATGGTCTACCGCCGGGAAGGCAACAACGAGTTCGTCCGGGCGTTCCACGTGATCGCCGGCGCCGTCGACGGGTGCCAGAGCACCCGAGGCATCGACGCCGTGGCCGCCAACCTCGGGCCCGCCTTCCCCGACGGCGTGTTCGTGTGCCAGGACCTCCACAACACCCCCGCCTCGGGTGAGCAGAACTACAAGCTCGTCCCCCTGGCCGCCATCGCCGACATGACCCCCGTGGCCGAGCCGACGACGACCACGACCGCCCCGCCGTCGGAGTCCACCACGACGACCACGACGGCCCCGGCCAACCAGCCCCCGGCCGCCCGCCGCTCGGGCTACTGGATGGTGGGTGCCGACGGGAAGGTCTATCCCTTCGGCGACGCCAAGTCCCTGGGCGACGCCCCCGTCGGCGCCGGCACCGAGGCCGTCGACCTGGAGCCCACCCCCTCGGGTGCGGGCTACTGGATCGTCGACGCCGCCGGCCACGTCTTCGCCAACGGCGACGCCCGCTGGCTGGGCAACGCCGAGGAGGCCCGGCTGATCGCGGGCGAGAAGGTCACCAGCCTCTCCTCCACCGGTACCGGCAACGGCTACTGGATCTTCACCACCCGGGGCCGGGTGCTGCCGGTGGGCGACGCCGTCTTCCACGGTGACGTGTCCGCCATCACCCTCAACGGCCCGGTGCTCGACTCCATCCCCACGGCGTCGGGCAAGGGCTACTACATGGTGGCCAGCGACGGCGGCATCTTCACCTTCGGCGACGCCGTGTTCCACGGCTCGACCGGGAGCATCAAGCTCAACGCCCCGGTCCAGTCCCTGGTGCCGGACCCCGACGGGCAGGGCTACTGGCTCGTGGCTTCCGACGGTGGCGTGTTCAGCTTCGAGACCGTGTTCCGCGGATCGATGGGCGGCACCCCCCTCAACAAGCCCGTGACCGGGATGGTCCCCTTCGGCAACGGCTACCTGATGGTGGCCGAGGACGGGGGCATCTTCAACTTCTCCGACAAGGCCTTCCACGGCTCGCTCGGCAGCACCCCGCCGGCCCGCCCCGTGGTGTCGGTGGCCGCCCTCGACCTCCCCGTCCTGTAGTCCCACTCGACCTCACGGGCTGATCAGTCTGGCGCCGGCCTCCGGCGCCAGACTGTCGCCCATGAGCGACGACGTGGTGCTGTACGAGGAGCGGGAGGCGGTGGCCTTCGTCACCATCAACCGCCCGGAGAAGAAGAACACCCTGACCGAGGCGGTGATCCAGGGCATCGCCGACGGCGTCGACCGGGCCAACGCCAGCCGGGAGGCGCGTGCCATCGTCCTGCGGGGAACCGGCGGCGTCTTCTCCGCCGGCTACGACCTGACCGGCGGTTACGACTGGCGGGACGAGATGGGGTGGCAGAAGACGTTCGACGCGCCCCGCCCCGAACCCCGGGCCGGCGCCTGGGATCCCGTGCGCGAGCTCGCCTTCATGGGCCACAACGTGCGCCGCTTCATGAAGATCTGGGAGAGCCCCAAGCCGGTCATCGCCCAGATCGAGGGCTGGACCGTGGGCGGCGCCACCGACCTCGCCCTGTGCTGCGACCAGCTGTTCATGGCCGACACCGCGGTCATCGGCTATCCGCCGTCCCGCATCTTCGGCACCCCCACCACCATGTTGTGGGTGTACCGGCTCGGCCTGGAGCGGGCCAAGCGGTTCCTCCTCACCGGTGCCGAGATCGACGCCGTCACCGCCGAGCGCATCGGCCTGGTGTCCGAGGTGCACCCGGCCGCCGACCTGCCTGCCCGGGTGGAGGAGCATGCCCGCCGGTTCGCCCACATCCCCGCCAACCAGCTGGCGCTCAACAAGCTGCTCATCAACCAGGCGTTCGAGAACATGGGCCTGCGCACCACCCAGCTGCTCGGCACCTTCTTCGACGGCGTCACCCGCCACACCGAGGAGGCCTACCGGTGGGTGGAGGAGTTCGAGGAGAAAGGCTTCCGCCAGGTCATCCGCGACCGGGACCGACCCTGGGCCGATTATGGCGAAAGGGGCAGTTCGGGAGGGGACTGAACGGCGCGAACCGTATTCAGGGAGCGTGAGTCCCTCCCCGCGCCGCGCCATCGCCCTTCTCGTCGCCTGCCTGGTCGCCACCGCCCTGGCGCCGCTGCTGCCCCGGGCCGACGCCCTCCCACCGGCGCCCAACGAATCGCCCCAGGGGTACTGGCTGGTGGCGGCCGACGGCGGCATCTTCACCTACGGCGACGCCGCCTTCTACGGCTCGACCGGGTCCGTGAAGCTGAACAAGCCCATCGTGGGCATGGCCTCGACGCCGTCGCGTCAGGGCTACTGGATGGTCGCCACCGACGGCGGGATCTTCTCCTTCGGGGACGCCGGGTTCTTCGGCTCCACCGGGTCCGTGAACCTGAACAAGCCGATCGTGGGCATGGCCGCCACCCCGACGGGCAAGGGCTACTGGTTCGTGGCCGCCGACGGCGGGATGTTCGTCTTCGGCGACGCCAAGTTCTGGGGCTCCACCGGCTC
>JBOGFO010000539.1:0-4960 GCA_050743445.1 Acidimicrobiia bacterium | reverse complement strand
AGCCCGGAGCCCTCCACCACACCACCCGAAGACCCTGCCACCCACCCGAACACACCAACACCCCCTCCGACACCCCACTCCCTTGACATGAACCGACGCCTCACCGGCTTACCTGCGGATCTCGGTCTGAGGGGACGCGGAGTCCTCTCGGGAAGCCCACCAAAACCTTCGGGGCTCCGCCCCGAATTTCGAACGCGCCCAAGCTGGTCGGCAACACGAGGCATTTCTGGTCAGAGGCCATTTCTGGTGGCCCCTGCCTCGCGTTCAGAGGCCTCGGAAGGGGCGACAGACCACAAAAAGACCACAGCCGTAGCGGCGACTCGCGGTGAGCAAGGAGGCTCAGCGGTCTCTGTCGGCCACGTGACGTTGTGAGTCTCGGTTGCACCGCTCCCCAAGATCACGGTTCCTCGAACGATCCGGCTCGACCAGATTCGAAGAGGGCGATGGAGTGTGCCGTCTTCCCGTCGATAGCCAAGTCCGCCAAGATCTCGCCGATCACGGGGACGTACCTGAAGGCGTGCCCCGAGCAGCCGGCGGCGACGACCACCTCCGGGTGCCGGGGATGGATGGCCAGGACGAAATGGTGGTCGGGTGTGTTGGTCCACATGCACACGGTGGCCCGGACCACCGGGCCCAGACGAACACTCAGGCGAGGACGGAGCAGGGCCGCGACCTCTTCCACCTCGACGGTGGTCACGACGCGGTCGAGGGTCTCAGCGGTGCAGGGCTGCTCGCACACGCGGCTCAGCTTCACGCCGCCCCCCGGTCCGTCGATAGCGGGAGAACCGTAGAGGAACCCGGAGAACCCCAGGCGTCCACCGCTACCCACGTCCCACAGCCAGAAGGGGTGCCGGTCGGGCAGGAAGGGCGTGACGCCGCCCTCAGGTTGGAACCAGGTCTGGACCAGGCGTTGCGGGGCGAACGGCACCCCGACGTCTCTGAGCAGCGAGGGAGCCCATGCTCCGGGGCAGATCACGAGGCGTTCAGCCCGATAGGTGCCCGTGCCGGTGACGACTGTGACGCCTTCACCCGAGGCTGCAGACCAGCCCGTCACCGGCTCGACGAAATGAAGGTCGGCTCCGATGGCCTCGGCGAGGCGCAGGTGGGCGGCGACGGCGAGCTCGGGGCGGAGAACTCCCGCCGAGGGTTCGAAGAACGCGACCGTGTCGTCCCCGGGGGCGAGCGTCGGGAAGCGGCGGCGGATCTCCGCTGCCGCCAGGAACTCATGGGTGACGTCCGATTCGATGGCCGCGGCCCGAGCGCCCGTGAGCATCGTGCATTCGGGGGACCCGAGCAGCAGCCCGCCGGTGGCCAGCAACAACGCATCTCCCGAGTTGTGCTCGAGCTCCCGCCACAGTTCGTAGGCGCGCCGCACCAGCGGGACGTAAGCCGGGTCCTCGAAGCAGACCTGGCGAATCAGGCGCGAGCCGCCATGGCTGGAGCCCTGGTTGTGTGCCGGGTCGAACCGTTCGAGCCCTAGGACGCGCTGGCCACGCCGGGCCAGGTGGTAGGCGGCGGCACTGCCCATGCCGCCAAGCCCGACGACGATGACGTCGTAGGCCCGACCGTGGGGGGTCATGCGGCGCTCCCGCCGCCGCCAGCCACATCAACCATTCGTGGCATGGGATGCTGCCGCTCGCCGAACGAAAGAATCACGCTCCTCACGGTAGGGGGGCGGCGCTGGGTTCTTCGTTGCCCTGAGCGGCAGACGGTCCGTCAGCCTCGTGACACTCGAGGACGGCGACGGCGCCGGCGCGGTTTGGCATCGGTCGAGACCCGTCGTCTCTGGCCGAGTCGCTTCGCCTCTCTCACCCAGCGTCGGGGGTGGTTCCGCCGCCCTGATCTCGCGTCCGCTCGACGAAGCGTTCGACCGCCGCGACAACATGCTCGGCTCCTCGGAGCATTTCTTGGGCTACCTCCGGCCCGGGCCGATCCCGGGCGTAGTCGACGCGGATTCGCCACTCTTCGAGTCGACGAAAGAGACGGCCCGCCTCCGGGTCATCGAGGGCGCCTCCAGCCTGGGCGATGACGCCGAACTGCCTGTGCGTCCCGGCGTGGGTCTTGGGTATCTCCCCGACGACCGCCAACGCTTCTTGCACGGCGTAGAAGGCCGCGTAGTAGGCCCTCGAGCACGCCAGGTCGGTGTCGCCCTCGACGATGAGCCGGGCGACCCGTTCGAGCTCCCGTCTGGCGGCCTCGATCCCTTCCGGGTGGTCACCAGGTGACGTCGCGACCCTCCTGGCGAGCGCGGACCAGGTACGGCTTGTCGCTCTGTGCGAGTTCGGCGTCGGTCACGGGGTAGGGGGAAATGGCTCGCCCGGACGACAGCACCCGCTCCCAGGTCAGGTCGAGCAGGCGGTCGAACTCCTTCCACTCGTCATCGACGCGGTCGAGGACCACAAGGAGGTCGACGTCGGAGTCCTCGTCGGCCTCGCCTCGGGCGAAGGACCCGAACAGCACCACTCGCCGGAGACGGTCGCGGTAGAAGGCGGCCAAGTCGGCGGCCACCGCTCGGGCCACCTCCACACCGTCGGCTGGCGCCGGTGCCTCCTCGATGGCGCGACGGGCGGCTTCGATCAGCGCTGTTCCGCCGCTTCCCGGGTCCACGTCCTTCACGCTTCCAGCGTAGGTGGTCACCGCCCCGAACCCTTCGTTTTGACACCCTAACTGACACCCACAGGAATGGACGCAGGGTAATTTCAGCGGACGTCGGCGGACGGCACACCCCTTCTGATGACCTGCACTGATGTACATCAGCGGACCCACGCGGAGTGGCCGAATTGGTTTAGGAAACCGATGCTCTATCCCCTGAGCTACGGGGGCCTGGGTCATGAACGGGCTGGTCAGGCCTTATGTCTAGCTAACCAGTCAACTTCATCAGGAACGGTTTGACAGCCAACCTGACAGCCTAACTCTGGGGGAGGTGGTCAATGGTCCTCGCCACTTCTCGGCACATGGTCGGCGTCATGCTCTCCTTCACTCGGTTGCTTTGGGGTGCCCGGGCGTGGCCAGGGTGAGCCAGACGATACGCCGCTGGTCGTCGATGCAGTACCAGAGCCGCCCGGCGCCGGTGACTTCGTACTGCGATTGCTCAAGGGTCTCGCCGTTGATCAGGCGGCGGCCGAGCTTGCCCTTGAGGGGGTGTTGCCGCTCGCTCCGCTCCCTGGGATCGGCGGTGATCCGCTCCCAGGCCGTGCGGGCGTTGCCGGCCGCGGTCGCGCAGACCTTCTCCCAGCCCGAGACGGCATCGCTGGTGGCGTACCGGAAATCCCATCCGCCCGGCTCGGGAGGCGGGGCGACCCGCTCCCGGCGTTTGGGCACGATGGCCTACCCGGCGGGCCGTTCGATTCGATCGCCGACCGCCTGGAGCGGCCGCTTGAGCCGCCGGGCCAGTTTGGGGTCGGCGTGGACCTCGGCCGTCGCTCGCCACTCCCGCGCCAGTTGGACGACCGGCGCGTAGCTGTCGAGTTCGGCCGCCGCCGCGACCACCCGCGAGAACTCGTCGACGAAGGTCCGGCGGTCCTGAGCGGGAAGGAACTCCAACCATGGGAAGGCGTCGCCCAGCGCATCCTCGAGCGCCTTGGGGCTGTGCATCGCGAGGTTGCGAAAGGTCCGGCCGAGGGCGGCGAAGGCCGCGGCCCGCTCGGCGTCGCGGTCCGCCCGGGAGAGCCTGAGATCGGGCTCATCGCGCCGGCGGAGCAGGACGTCGCCCTCCTCGACGTCCGTGGTCACCTCCTTAGGGCGACGCAGGAGGTCGGAGAAGGGCCGCTCGGTGATGCGCATAGATCAAGAATATCAGAACTAGTTCTGAAGTGGAGCGCGTCTCGGCAATGACCAAGGTGACAGCTAACTCCGGAGGAGGTCGTCGAAGGTCGTGGCCGGGCTCGGGCTGAGGCGTGAGATGGCGACCGGGAGCGCGCTGAACCGGCGGGCCTTCCTGCGGCTGGTTGCCGCGGGCCGTACAGCGAACCAGCCAGGTGCCCTGTTGGCCCTGGTACTGGTGGTCGGGCTCGCCGGCTGCGGCAGCGATGAGCCGGAACGGGCGACGAAGGCCTCGGCGGCCGAGGTCACCGTCGTCGCCCACGACTACCGCTTTGACGTGCCGGCCACGGTCCGGGGCGGCCTGGTCGACGTGTCGCTCAGGAACGCAGGGGCCGAGCCTCACTTCGTTGACATCGCCACCATGACGCCCGAGGCGACCCTCACCGACGTGAAGGCGGCGCTCTCGCCCCCGCCGGGCTCGCCTGCGCCCGCCACCACCGGGCCGGCTCTCTTCGAACGCTTCGCCGGTGTCTCGACGATGGATCCGGGGCGGACCGGAAAAGCCACCCTCAACCTCCCAGCCGGCCGGTACGCCTTCTTCTGCCGTCTCCCCTCACCCGACGGGATACGCCATGTGGCCAAGGGCATGATCACCGAGGTGACGGTCACCGAGGCGCCCGACGGTGACTTGCCCGAGGCGGTCGGCACGATCGTGGCGACGGACTTCGCCTATGCCGGGGTTCCCACCCTGACGGCGGGTACCAGGGTCGTACGCCTCCTCAACGCCGGCGGCCAGTTCCACGAGATCAACCTCGTCGAGGTGGCCGCCGGCGGAACGATCGACGACGTCGTCGCCTGGTTCAAGCACCCGATCGGTGCCCCGCCGATGAAATCCGTCGGTGGGGCCTCGATCCGGCCAGGGCGGGAAACCGCCGCCACCATCCAACTCGAGCCCGGCTCGCACTACGCCTTCGTCTGCGGGATCCCCGACGTGCTCGGCGACCGCGCCTTGCACGTCACCAAGGGCATGTTCACCCCGGTCTTCGCCGTCGGGTGACATCGGTCACCACAGCTGGGTCCAACGCCGGCGTCTTTGCGGGCACTCCTGACCCACCACGACTTGGCCGCCTACCTCGCCTGCACCGTCATCGTAAAAGGCCCGCTGGTGAGGGTCCGACATCCCGAAGAAAAATGAGGC
>JBOGFO010000538.1:0-7704 GCA_050743445.1 Acidimicrobiia bacterium | reverse complement strand
GGGCCGACCAGCGCATCACCGCCGATGAGCGCTACGAGCGGCTGGTGGAGCAGATGGGTTGGCCCGCCCGCCGCCTCAACATCTTCGGCATCCACTGCCACGTCGGGGTCCGGTCCGAGGAGAAGGTGATCGCCATCGCCAACGCCGCCTCGGCCTACATCCCGCACTTCCTCGCGCTGTCGGCCTCCAGCCCCTACTGGATGGGGAAGGACAGCGGGCTGGCCTCCATCCGCTCCAAGGTCTTCGAGGCCCTGCCGACGGCCGGCCTGCCTCACCAGATGGAGGACTGGTCGGAGTTCGAGGCGTTCATGACGACCCTCATCCGGGCGGGGAGCATCAGCTCGATCCGGGAGGTGTGGTGGGACGTCCGGCCCCATCCGGTCTTCGGCACCGTGGAGCTGCGGATCTGCGACGGCATCCCCACCCTGTCCGAGGTCATCACCGTGGCGGCCCTCTCCCAATGCCTGGTGGAGTGGCTCGACACCCTGGTCGACCGCGGCTACACGCTTCCCTGCCCCCGGGCCTGGGTGGTGCGGGAGAACAAGTGGCGCGCCGCCCGGTACGGGATCGACGCCGAGATCATCCTGGACGAGTCCGGGAAGGTGGCCCCGCTCCGGGTGGGCCTCACCGACCTGATCGAGGAGCTCGGCCCGGTGGCCAAGCGCCTCAAGTGCTCCGATGAGCTGGCCGGAGCGGGTCGCATCCTCGACCACGGCCCGAGCTACCTCCGCCAGCGCCGCCTGCTGGCCGGGGGCGCGACGCTTCCCGATGTCGTTTCCAGCCTGGTCGACGAGCTGCGGACGGATCGTCCCGGGGGCTGAATCAGGCGCTGACCAGCCGGCGCCGCCCTCCGCCCGAGGAAGCCATGGGCGTACGGGTGACGAGCCACAGGAAGGCGAGGCCGACGAGGTCGAGGAGATGGGCGGCCTCGGCGCCGGCCCCGGTCACGCCCTCGGTCAGGTCGACGGTCGTGGTGACGGCCAGGCAGGCGACCAGGGCGCCGACGATCGGCAGCATCCCGTGGGCCCGGGCCGGACGCCAGGCGGCGTAGAGGAACCCGACGGCCAGGGCCAGGTCGAAGGAGCCGACCTCCCGGGTCAGGTGCCCGGTGATGCCGTTGGTCCCCCAGAGGATGGTGGAGATGGCCATGACGACCTGGACGATGGACACGGCCGCCAGGCCCCAGCGCAGCGCGGCGGGATCCAGGCGCGCCGGAACCGGTTCCCGGCCGATGGCGGTCAGGATGGCGGGCGTCAGGTCCGGGATCGGATCAGCCGATGCGACCCGCACCGAGCGGGTGAGGTTGACGACGTCGGCCTCCCAGTTCCGGCAGGCCGAACACGTGGCCAGATGCCCGGCCAGCGCGCCGGCGTCGATGCCGGCGGCCTCCCCGTCGAGGCGGGCCGAGATGGCGTGGCGGTAGTGGTCGCATTCCATGCCCATATTGTCGTTGATCACCAAAGAAAAGTTCCTGGACCGGGCCCGGATGGCCCAGAGGTAGCGTCGGGTGATCATGGATCCGGAAGTTCTGCGCGTCTCGGGGAGCTGCGCCATCCCGCTGGAGGAGCTCGAGTGGCGGTTCTCCGCCTCCGGCGGGCCCGGGGGCCAGCATGCCAACACGTCCAACACCCGGGCCGAGGTGCGCTTCGACATCGTCGGATCGCCCTCCCTCGGCCCCCGCCAGCGGGCCCGGCTGCTGGAGCGCCTGGGCCCGGAGGTGCGGGTGGTGGCCTCGGACGAGCGCTCCCAGGCCCGCAATCGCCAGCTGGCCCTCGAGCGCCTCGCCGCCCGGCTGGCCGAGGCGCTGAAGGTCCAGACCCCCCGCCGGCCGACGAAGCCCACCCGGTCGTCGCAGCGGGAGCGGGTGGAGGACAAGCGCCGGCGGGGTGAGGTCAAGCGGGGGCGGGCCGCCCGGCCCGGTTCGGACGACTGAGAGAGCCTCCGACGACTGAGAGAGCCGGGGCCCTGCGGATCGTCACCTTCAACGTCAAGCACGGCTCGCTGGCGGACGGCCGCATCGACAGCCGGCTGCTGGCCCGGACCTGTGCCGGCCTGGGGGCCGACGTCCTCGCCCTCCAGGAGGTGGACCGCAGAGCGATCCGGTCCCGCCTCGCCGACCAGGTCCGTCTCGTGGCCCGGGCCACCGGGCTCTCGGCCGCGTTCGGGGAGGCGGCCCGCCGGGGCCTGCTCCGGCGCTACGGCAACGTCCTCCTGACCCGGGGGCCGCTGTCCGACATCGAGGTCGCCAGCCTCCCGAGTCCCAGGGATGGGGAGCACCGGGTGGCCGTCCTGGCCGCCGCTGCCGGGCTGTCGGTGGCCGCCACCCACCTGTCCTTCCGGGAGGCGGAAGGGCCGGCCCAGCTCGACGCCCTGGTTGAGCTGCTCGATCGGCGCCCGTTGCCCCGGGTGCTCCTCGGCGACCTCAACCTGGGCCCCGAGGTGGTCGAGCCCGTGCTCGCCGCCGCCGGCTACCGCATCGCCGCCACCGGGTCGACGTTTCCGGCCCGGTCGCCCCGGAGCCGGATCGACTACGTCGCCGTCGCCGGACTCGAGATCGTGTCGGCCGAAGCCCTCGAGATGCCGATCTCCGACCACCGGGCGGTGGTGGCGGAGGTCATCTGAGGATCAGTCGGCGGGGACGGGCTCGGGGGACCCGGCGGCGGCCGGGGCCGGGCCGGATTGGTAGATCAGCGGGACGAAGGCGACCACCAGGAGCCCGAGCCCGAGGCCGAGGCCGGAAGCCACCGAGAGGCGCATCAGCCACATGGGGGCGTCGCTGGCCACCTGGGAGCTGCTCAGGATGTCGATGTCGCCGAACGAGCCGAGGGCGAAGAGGGCCCCGGCCCCGGCGGCCAGGGCGGGACCGGCCCGGGTGTCGCCCCGCAGGAGGAGGGCGGCGGCGGCCACGGCGGTGATCCAACCCGCCACGGCCTGCAGGTTCTGGCCCGCGGCCTTGCCCAGGGAGGACCCGACGTTGCTGGCCAGTCCGGCCAGGCGGGCGACGTCGAGGACGACGAGGGCGGCCAGGGCGGCGACCACGAGGACCGTGGCGAGCTTGGGCTGCTTGCCGCCCGGGCCCAGGGCCAGGCCGACCAGGGCCAGGCCGAGGACGGCGGCGATCCCCAGCCACGGCATGCTCGACGGGCCGGGGATCCACGCCAGGTCGCCCTTCACCAGGATCTTCTCGTCGCCGACCTCGATGGGGACCTCCCAGGCGGGGATGATGACGTGCTCCTGGTTGGGGGCGGCGCGCACCGGGCCAGGGGGCTGCAGGCCCATGTAGTGGACCCTGTGGTCGTGGAAGCGGACGTTGTTGTCGTCCGAGACCTTGCTCCACTCCGGAGTCGCCTGGGGATTCTGGGCCTTGGCCGGCACCTCGTCGGTGGGGAAGCGGGAGCGGTTGCGGTAGGTGGCGGGGGAGCGCAGGTTCTCGAAGACGCCCTCGGGCCCGACCCGCAGGTAGGGCTCCTGGGCGTAGCCGAGGACGATCGCCTCCTGCTCGCCGGTGTTGGTCAGCAGCAGGCGGTTTCCGGCCTCGACCACCTCGACGCTGATCCCGGGCAGCTCCGGCTCCACGTCGAGGATGCGGGTGCGGTAGTTGCTGGGAGCCGCCCCGTTCAGGGCGTGGGCGAGGGCCGGGGGAGCGGTGAGGACCACCAATCCCGCCGCCACCATCAGGGCGCGACGAACCAGAGCCATGCGTCGGTGGTCGCTCGCCGGCCTTCGTAAGTTCCCGTTGACGTGTCTGCTCATTCCGCGCTGGCCTCATTCAAGCGGGCGATGAGGTCGGCCCGGGCCCGGGCCACCCGGGACCGGATCGTACCCACTGGACAGCTGCAAACCTCGGCGGCCTCGCCATAGGACAGTCCGAGCACCTGGGTGAGGACGAACGCCTGGCGGCGGTCGGGGTCGAGCCCTTCGAGCAGGGCCTCGACGGGGATGGCCCGCGTCGGGTCGACCGTCGCCTCGGGACGCTCGAGGCGGGCGTGGAGGCGGCGGCGGCGGCGCAGGTCCCGGATGGCGTCGGCGCACGTGCGCCGGGCGATGGAGAGGAGCCAGGTCCGGGCCGAGGAGTCGCCCCGGAAGCCGGGGAGGGCCCGGTACGCCCGGAGGAAGACCTCCTGGGTGACGTCGTCGGCCGCCTCCCGGCTCACCAGCTGCGCGCACAGCCGCCACACCTCGGCCTGGCTGTTGCGGATCCAGGAGGCGAGAGCGAGCCGGTCGCCGTCCCGGGCGGCCAGCAGGAGGGATGTGAGCTCGTCCGTGGTTCCTCCGCGACAAGTTCCAGGCGGGGGCCGGGAACTCTGAACCCTAACCGCACGACTAACACCGTCGTGGTCACCAGCCGCCGCCGCGCCGGCTGCGGACCGGTGGGACACCAAGCGAACGGACCCAGGTTGCCTCCCCTCGGCCTCCAGGTCCAGCGCCGTTCCACTGGCCCGGCCGACATGGCGCCGGTCCACCACCCGGTCCTCCCTGTGGCCGGTCCAGACCCAGCCGCCGGGGCGGACGTCCGTCTCCCTTCTCCGGGCGTCCGCACCGGCTGCTGCGCGGAATCTGGAACTTCCCGAGGCCGGCGGACGACAATCAGGGTGTGAGACGCGTCTTTGCCGTTGTCGCGCTCGCCGCCCTGGGACTGGTGCTGCCGGCGGCTCCTGCCTTCGCTCACGCCCAGCTCCTCTCCACCGAGCCGGTGGCCGGGACGGCGGGTGACTCCCCACCCCAGGTCCTGATGCGCTTCAGCGAGCCGGTCCAGGTCTCCCAGGTCGGGCTGCGGGTCTTCGACGAGAACGCCGAACGGGTCCCCACCGAAACCGCCCGCCATCCCAAGGGCAAGGCGGACGAGGTGGCGCTCCCGCTGCCCAAGCTGGACAACGGCCCCTACGTGGTCACGTGGCGGGTCACCTCGGCCGACTCCCATCCCATCCACGGAGCCTTCACCTTCCGGGTCGGCCCCGCCCCCGCGGACGGCGCCGACGAGGGAGATCTCGCCCGCCAGCTGCTGGCCGCCGACGGCGGGGACAAGACGGTCGGCTCCGTCTACGCCGGCCTGCGCTTCCTGGCCTACGCCTCCCTGGTCCTGCTGGTAGGGACCGTGGTGTTCCTCGGGCTGGTCTGGCCGGAGGGCCTGGTCGTACGCCGGGCCCGGCGCCTGGCCGGGTCGGCCTGGGCCGTGCTGATCGGTGCCACCGCCCTCGGCCTCCCGGTCCAGGCCCTCTACGTCAACGGGCTGGGTTTCCCGGACCTGTCCTCGGTGGCAGGCCACATGTTCGACAGCCGCTTCGGCCAGGTGTGGGGGTCCCGTCTCGTCCTCCTCGTCCTCATGGGCGTGGTGCTCGTCACCCTGGCCCGCTGGGGGAGCCGGCGGGCCGAGGGCGAAACCCTGCCCCGGGGCCTCCTGATCGGCGGTGGACTGGTCTCGGCCGCCCTCCTCGTCACGCCGGCGCTGGCCGGTCATGCCTCCACCCGGGACATGATCCCCTTGGCGGTCACCTCCGACCTGGTGCACCTGGGGGCGGTGAGCCTCTGGCTGGGCGGGCTCGTCTGCCTGGTCGCCTGCGTCCTGCCCCGTCGCGTGGCCGGAGAGCTGTCCAGTGTGGTGCCCCGGTTCTCCCGGCTGGCGGCCGCGGCGGTGGCGACGATCCTGGTGACGGGCCTGTTCCAGAGCTGGCGGGAGGTGGGTTCCAAGGACGCCCTGACCTCCACCACCTACGGCCGGCTCCTGATGATCAAGTTCGGCCTCTTCCTGCTCATGGTGGCGCTGGGGGCGTTGAGCCGGCGGTGGGTCCAGGCCCGTTACCAGGTGCCGGCCAGGCTGCGCCTGTCACCGGGGCCCGGAGCGGCCGCCACCAGCGAGGCCGAGACCGTCGCCCATCTGCGCCGCTCGGTGGGCGCCGAGACGGTGCTGGCGATCGTCGTCCTGGCCGTCACCGCTCTCCTGGTGGCGGCGGAACCGGCCCGCTCGGCGCTCTCCCGGCCGTTCTCGGCGGAGATGACGACCGACGACGTGCTCATCAACGTCATCGTCGACCCGGCCAAGGCCGGACCGGCCACGTTCCACTTCTACACGCTCACGCCCCAGGGCCAGGTTTCCGACGTCGAGGAGTTCACCGCCCGGCTGCGCCTGCCGGCGGCCGATGTGGGACCGTTGCCACTCAAGATCGAGAAGGTCGCGCCCGGTCACTTCGCCGCCTACAAGGAGAGCGGGACGGAGCTTCCGCTGCGGGGGAGCTGGGAGCTCGAGGTGGTGGCCCGCACGACCGAGATCGATCAGTCCCGGGCGAGCACGACCATTCCCGTCCGGTGAGGGTGAGATCAGAAAGGCGAGGCTGACCATGAAGCGCACGATCCTGGCGGCGGCGCTGGCCGTGACCCTGGGAGTGGTGGCCGTGCCGGCGGGCGCCCATGTGACCGTCAACCCGCGGGAGGCGACCAAGGGCGGCTACGCCAAGCTGGCCTTCCGGGTGCCCAACGAGCGTCCGGAGGGGACCACGAAGCTCGAGGTGAACTTCCCGGTCGAGCACCCGCTGTCGTCGGTGAGCGTCCGGCCGGTGGCCGGATGGACCTACAAGGTCGAGCGCCAGAAGCTGGCCACGCCCATCGGGTCGGAGGAGCCGGGCGAGGAGGCCGTCACCGACTACGTCTCCAAGATCACCTGGGAGGGCGGGACGATCGCCCCCGGGGAGTTCCAGGAGTTCGAGGTCTCCGGGGGGCCGCTCCCCGACGATGCCGACCAGATGGTGTTCAAGGCGGTGCAGACCTACGCCTCGGGTGAGGTCGTCCGCTGGATCGAGGAAGCGGGCGACAGCGGCGAGGAGCCCGAGTTTCCCGCTCCGATCCTCACCCTGGTGGCGGGCGAGGACGACCACCACGCCACTGAGCCCGCCGACGCGGAGGACGAGGCGGCGACGACCGACGACGCCGCCACGGAAGAGGAGCAGGCCGGAACGACCTCCAACGGAGACGGCGGCAGCAGCAACAACGGCCTCGCCGTCTTCGCCCTGGTGGTGGCCGGCGTGGCCCTGGTGATTGCCGGGGGCGGGCTCCTGCGCCGCGCCAAGGCCTAGCGGACCCGATCGACAGGGAGGAAGACGTGCACCCGAAACTGCCATTGGCCACGGTGGCACTGGCGGCGGTCCTCGCCGCCTCGCCGGGAACGGCCTGGGCCCACGCGTCGTTCACCGACGGCTCGGCGCCGGCCAACGCCGATGACACCCTCACCCTCGACGTCCCCGAGGAGAAGGGCGCGGATGTCCACAACCAGAAGGTCATCGTGGAGGTCCCGGCGGGTTTCGCCGTCAAGGGCTGTGCCACTCCCGGCGGATGGGCCTGCGACTCCAAGGCGTCGAGCGGCAGGACGGTCGTGACCTTCACCCGGGGCTCCTCGCCGGTGGAGACGCGCTTCGATCTCCAGGTGCACACGCCGAAGGCCGGCGAGTACACCTTCGAGGTGAACCAGTTCTACGACGACGGCTCGGCGTCGCGCTGGGACGGTCCGCCCGACTCCGACTCGCCCGCTCCCGTCCTCGAGGTGGGCTGAACTCCCGTTCTCAAGGTGGGCTGAAGGAGTACCGTCCGGGTCTCAGACCATAAGTTTCCAGGGGTCAGGGAAAGGGCACGTAATCGCCATGCGCAACGTATGGAAGGGTCTCGTCGTCGGCGGATTGACCGGGGTGGCCGCCGGCGTCCTGATCGACCTGGTCG
>JBOGFO010000537.1:0-3013 GCA_050743445.1 Acidimicrobiia bacterium | reverse complement strand
CCACACGGTGTTGAAGTTGATGGCCGAGGCCATCACCGCCACCACCGCCTCGTCGGGGGCCAGCTCGGGGATCGGCACCTCGTCGACGTGCAGGCTCTTCCGAGGGTCCTTCTCCTCGGAGTGCAGCCCGGCGAACAGCTCGACCTCGTCCTTGTGGACCGTCACGGCCCGGAAGGCTTCCGGCAGGGGCAGGCCGGCGAGGTCCCCGCCTGGCGCCCCGGCCTCGATGGCTTCGAGAATCTCCCGCATACGGAAAACCTACCCCCCGGTACGCTTGATATGTCAACCAGGTGCTTGAATTACCAGCGCGGACTACCCCAAACGGTAGTCGGCGCGAAGCGCCTAGAATCGTGGACTCTGCCACGTCAAGGGAGGCCTCCAATGCCCGGTTCGGTCATCGTGTCCACCGCCCGCACCCCCATCGGCAAGATCTCCGGCGCATTGTCGTCGTTCAGCGCCCAGGAGCTCGGCGGGTTCGCCATCAAGGGCGCGCTGGAGCGGGCCGGTCTCTCCCCTGATCAGGTGGATTACGTGATCATGGGTCAGGTCCTCCAGGCCGGGCAGGGTCAGATCACCGCCCGCCAGGCGGCGGTCAAGGCGGGGATCCCCATGACCGTGCCGGCCATGACCCTCAACAAGGTGTGCCTATCGGGCATCAACGCCCTCTACACCGCCGACCAGATGATCCAGGCCGGGGACGCCGAGGTGGTCGTGGCCGGCGGGATGGAGTCGATGACCAAGGCCCCCTACCTGCTGCCCGGCGCCCGGGCCGGCTACCGGATGGGCAACAACGAAGTCGTCGACGCCATGATCCAGGACGGGCTGTGGTGCGCCTTCGATGCCGTCCACATGGGGGCCGGGACCGAGGGCTACACCGCCAACTTCGGCTTCACCCGCCAGCAGCAGGACGAGTTCGCCGCCCAGAGCCACGACCGGGCCGCGGCCGCCGCCAAGGATGGGCGGCTCGCCGATGAGATCGTGGCCGCAGAGGTCCCCCAGCGGAAGGGCGACCCGATCGTGGTCGAGTCCGACGAGGGCATCCGGCCGGGTACGACGGCCGAAAACCTGGGCGGCCTGCGGCCGGCCTTCGCCAAGGACGGGACCATCACCGCCGGGAACGCCTCTCAGATCTCCGACGGCGGGGCGGCCATGATCGTGACCTCCAAGGCCGCCGCCGAGCGCCTCGGGCTCACGCCGCTCGCCGAGCTCGTCGCCTACGGCATGGTCGCCGGCCCGGACACCTCCCTCCTCGTCCAGCCCTCGGGCGCCATCCGCGCCGCTCTCGACAAGGCGGGCAAGTCCGTCTCCGACGTCGACCTCTTCGAGATGAACGAGGCGTTCGCCGCCGTGGGCCTGGCTTCGATGCAGGACCTGGGGATCACCGCCGAAAACGTCAACGTCAACGGCGGGGCCATCGCCCTCGGTCACCCCATCGGCATGTCCGGCGCCCGGCTGGTCATGACCCTGATCAACGAGCTCCGCCGCCGTGGTGGCGGCCTCGGCGCCGCCGCCCTGTGCGGCGGTGGCGGCCAGGGCGACGCCGCCCTGCTCCAGACCCTGTAGCGCCGTTCGGAGTCGGGGAGGGAGGTCCCCCCTCGCCGACGACCCAACCGGGGCCAACTAACGTCGCGCACCGATGCAGGTGCCGAGTGTCCCCCAGCTGCGGCCGCTGTCCGTCGGCGAGATCCTCGACGTCTCGCTCAAGATCTGGCTCCGCCACTTCGTGGTGCTGGCCAAGATCGTGCTGTTCGTGGTGGCGCCGGTGCAGATCGTCGCCAGCCTGCTCCTGGCCTCGGCCATCCCCGACTCCGACCTGTTCTTCGACCCGAGCGCCTTCGACACCAGCGCCGAGACCGTCGAGGACCCCTTCGCCGACTTCGACGGCGGGGACGCAGCCGCCGTGTTCGCCGCCTTCGGGGTGGTGACGATCCTCTCGGGGCTCGCCTTCGTGTTCTCCTCGGCGGCGGCCCTGCGGGCGGTGACGGTCGCCTATCTGGGGGGCGCGCCGGACTGGAGGGACTCGCTGCGCCTGGCCCTGAACCGGGTCGGACCCCTGCTGGCGCTGTCGATCCTGATGGGCCTGGGCATGACGCTGGGGTTCGTCCTGTGCCTGGCGCCCGGCGTCTGGCTGGCGGTGGGTTGGTCGCTCGCCTTCGTGGCCCTCCTCGCCGAGGACATCGGCGCCACCGACTCCCTGCGCCGGTCCTGGCGGCTGGTGAAAGGGCGGTGGTGGGCGACCTTCGGGGTGCTGCTCATCGCCTTCCTGCTGAACGTGGTCGTCGACCAGATCGTGTCCATCCCCTTCGCCATCGGCTCGATCTTCTCCCCCAACAGCGTGATCGGCTTCGGCCTGTCGGCGGTGGCCGCCATCATCTCCGACGTGATCACGACCCCCTTCGTGGCGGCCGTGTTCGTGCTCGTGTACTTCGACCTGCGGGTGCGCAAGGAGGGCTTCGACCTCGCCCTTCTGGCCCAGGCCATGGGCCCCCTGCCCGAGGGCGGGCCCGCCTACGGGAACCCTTACCACCCGCCGCCGGGCGGTTACGGTCCGACGCCGGGCCCCGGCGGTTACGGCCCGGGACCGACGCTGGGTGACTACGGCCCGCCGCCGGCGAGCTGGGCCCCGCCCCCGTCGGACCAACCCCCGTCGGACGAACCCCCGTCGGACGAACCCCCGTCGGACCCGGCGCCGCCGTCCGAGTGGCCACCGCCCGGCCCGTCCTCGTGACCCTGGCCGGGCTGGCCGTCGCCGCCGATCCCGCTCGGGTCCGGGAGGCGGCCCGGGACATCCTCTCCCAGGAGCCCTTCACCCCCCGGGAGCTCCCCCGGCCCTTCGCCGGAGTGCTGCGCTGGTTGGGGGACATGATCGTCGAGCCGATCCAGCGCTTCTTCGGCCGGGTGGCCGACCTCCTGCCCGAGCCCGCCAGCCCGCCGTGGTTCGTGCTGGCCGCCGCCGTGATCGTGGCCGCCGTGGTGGTGACGCTGCGGTTGCTCCGGGACCGGGGGCGGGAGC
>JBOGFO010000536.1:0-4991 GCA_050743445.1 Acidimicrobiia bacterium | reverse complement strand
GATGAGGGACCTTCACCGCCCCGTCGACGAAGAACTGGTACCCGAAAAGCGCCGGGTCGACAGGCGCGACGGGAGCGTCAAGACCTGATTTGCGTTAAAGGGTGGACTCCTTGCCGGTGGTCAGGGGCGGGGGTCGCGCTGCAGGTTTGACCCTTTGGGAGGAAGATTCGCAGGGGCACCGTCGCGGCCCTGCGGACGGGCGGCAGACATGCCCGAGTGGAGAGCGTCTGTCCGGTGTGTCGCGGAGCGTCAGCCGGCGGAAGGGGGGCCGAAGAGGGTCCGGACCGTCTCGATGGTGTCGGTTTCGGCGGGAGATTTGTCCTCCCGGTAGCGCTTCAGCCGGGCGAAGCGCAGGGCGACACCGCCCGGGTACCGGGTCGAGGTCTGCACGCCGTCGAGGGCGATCTCGGCCACCACCTCGGGCCGGACCCAGACGATGATCCCGTCCCGGCCCGTCTCCAGCTCCAGGAAGCGGGCGGTCTGGGCCCGCAGCGTCTCGTCGGTCATGCCCTTGAAGGTCTTCCCAACCATCACGAAGCCGCCGTCCGGAGCTCTCGCGCCCAGGTGGAGGTTCGACAGCCAGCCCTGGCGCCGCCCGTGGCCCCACTCGGCGCCGAGGACGACCAGGTCGAGGGTCTGGGCCACCTTCACCTTGCGCCACGCCTTGCCCCGCCGGCCGGCCTCGTAGGGCGACGAGACCGCCTTGACCACGACGCCCTCGTGGCCGGCCGCCAGTGAGGCGGCCAGCACCGCCTCGCCTTCGGCCGGGTCCTCGGTGACCACCCCCGGGATGCGCCACGGGCCGGCCACCGCCCCCAGCGCCTCCAGGCGCCCGGCCAGCGGACGGTCGAGCAGGTCGTCGCCGTCCACGTGGAGGCAGTCGAAGAAGCGGGCCAGGAGGCGCTCGTCCTTGCGCATCGACTCCTGGAAGGGGCGGGGCCGGCCCAGCTCCTCGGGGACACCCCGCACCCCGGGCCCCAGGGCCAACGCCTCGCCGTCGAGGACGAAGCGGTCGGCGGCCAGCTCGCGGGCCACCGCTACCACCTCGGGGACCCGGGCGGTGATGTCGTTGAGGTTCCGGCTGTACACCGTGACGTCGTCACCCGAGCGGTGGACCTGGATGCGCAGGCCGTCGAGCTTCCACTCCACCGACGACAACCCGAGCTCTGACACGGCCTCGGCCACGCCGGGCGACGACGAGGCGAGCATGGGCAGCAGGGGCACACCCACCTGCAGGCCCACGGCTTCCAGGCCGGCGCGCCCTTCGGTCAGGGCCACCGCCGCGGTGCGGCCCAGGTCACCGCACAGCATGGCGGCCCGGCGCACCACCGCGGCCGGGACGCCCGCCGCCCTGGCCACGGCCTCGGCCATGACACCCTCCAGCGCCCCCTGGCGCAGCTCCCCGCCCAGCAGGCGCCGGAGGAAGTCGATCTCGGAGGCGGTGGCCCGCCCCAGCAGGTCGGTGAGCAGCCCGGCCCGGGTGCCGGCCGAGCCGGTGCCGGTGGTGGCCAGGACCTCGCTCAGGCGCTGGTCGATCTCGCCCACCGTCAGGGTCGGCTCGGGGGCGGGAATGGGAGCGAGGCGGAACAGCGTCGCCCACCCGACCCCGATCCGGCCCTGGCGGGGCTCTCCGGTCAGGAAGGCCACCACCGGCTCGACCTCGGCCGGATCGAGGCGGGCCAGCAGGCCGGCGAGGGCCGCGATCTTGGCGCCGCGGGCGGGGGTGGCGGCGACCGCCTCGGACGTGGTCACCACCTCGGCCATCAGCACGGCGTCATTATGGGGGCCATTCCGTCGAAGGGAGACCGACGTGACCAGCCCCCTGCGCCCGTTCGCCGTAGCCGTTCTGTGCGTCCTCGCCATCGTTCCCGCCGCCTGCGGCGACGAGGAGGGGGATGGTCAGGCGGTGGAGACGACGACCTCGACCGCCGCCCCCGAAGCCACCGAGGTGACCCTCACCGCCCAGCTGTCGGGCAAGGAGGAGGTCCCCGGGCCGGGCGTGACCGACGGCACCGGGCTGGCCGAGGTGCGCATCGCCGCCGACGAGCTCTGCTACACGCTCAACGCCACCATGGGCGAGGCGCCCACCGCGGCCCACATCCACCAGGGCGCCCAGGGGGCCGCCGGCGGCGTGGTGGTGAACCTCATGCCCACCTTCGAAAAGGGGGAGTCGGCCTTCACCGCCGAGTCCTGCATCACGCCGGACGCCGCCGCCGTGGCCCCCATCGCCGAGAATCCCAGCGGCTTCTACGTGAACATCCACACCGCCCAGTTCCCCGACGGGGCCATGAGGGGGCAGCTCTCCGAGGCGGGCAACTAGGTCTGCTTGCCGGACACGAAGTTCACAATCAGGTCACGTTCGGGCAGCAACCAGTTGCCCGGCGATGAAGTCGTCGAGGGCATGATCGAGCTGTCGCCAGGCTCGGGCGAGTGGACTGCGGTGGGCGATGTCTTCGGGGAGGCGAGGATCGAGAGCGACGAGTCCGGGGGTGAGGACTCGGCCGTGGGCCTTGGTGAAGAGGACCGCGACGCGCCGTCCGAGGGGGGTGAGCTGGTAGCGGTTGGGCGCCGTCCGAGGGGGGTGAGCTGGTAGCGGTTGGAGTGGGGTAGCCGCGGATGGCCGGGTCACCTGGTTGAAGGTGACCACGTCGGGAGCGGGCTGCGCGTCCGCTTGAGCGTCGCAAAGACGCTGGTTGGCTGCTTCGCCAACCGCCCGGAGGGCGAAGCGGAGGTCGAACCGGCCCGGTCCCTTGTCGCCGCACGGCTCCTCGTGGGTGGGAATGGGGTCAGGGTCGGGATCGGGCTCTCGCAACAGATAGCACGAACGATCGTACGACTCGGGAGACCAACCGTTGCCTTACGACTTATCTGAGGGCGCGCGCCGCTTGGCTCCGCCACGGTTGCGGCACGCGAACATCAGCTGCGATCTCCGCCAGTTGCTGCGCAGTCACGTCGTCTCGTACGAGGTCGGCGACGCGCACCGCCGGCGGAGCGGCCGGGATGATGGCGATCTCGTCACCGGCCGTCACGTTCCCGGCCCGGATGATCCGCAGGTAGACGCCCGGCCGGCGGGCGTCGCTGAAACGGCGGACGAAGGCGGCGTCTCCCATGCGGATCCCGAGCTTGAAGCAGGGCATGCGGGGTTGGGCCACTTCGAGGACGGTGTCCGACACGTGCCATCGGTCGCCGATGGCTGCGCCGGTCAGGTCGACACCCATGGTGGTCAGGTTCTCCCCGAACGTTCCCGGCCTGGGCTCGGCGGCGAGTTGCGCGGCCCACCAGCGATAGTCCTCGAGCGCGTAGGCGTACACCGCCTTGTCGGGACCGCCGTGCACCCGGCGGTCGGCCTGGTCGTCGCCCTCGAGGTTGACGTCGCGGAGTCCGACACGGCCGGAGACGGGCTCCTTCCAGATGGCCGTCCGAACCTGCCTCCCGTGCCATTCGACCCAGCGCGGCGTGCCGACGTTGACGGAAACGAGCAGGCCGACCTCTGCCATCAGTCAGAAGGTGAGGACCGTGTAGCCGTCGGCGACGAGCCCAGCCAAGCTGGGGAGCTCGCCGACGCCCTCGATGGAATTGCCACCAACGAAGGCGACGCCGGCCTTCTCCACACCGGCGCGGGCGCCGAACACCGTCGAACAGGCGCCGGAGGCGCCGCGGACGAGCGGTCTCGTCTGCTCGAAGAGGCCATGGACCGGATGCTCGGGATCTCCGATCGTCTCCGGCCAGCGTGTCCCGGCCCCCTGGAAGAGCACGATGGCCTCCTGGCCCCGAAGGTGGAAGTCGTTGGCGCTGGCCAAGGCGTTGAACACGCGACCCACGGCGTCCTCTCCGCCCGCGGGGTCAGCCAAGACAATGATGGCGGCCTTCATAGGGTCTCTCCTTCCCTAACCAATGTTAACGTAGTCACAGGTTAGACGGGGCTGCGGTGCGATGTCAACCAGTATTACTGGTTGAACCGGTTAGGCACGATGCTCAAGCCCGTCGCGGCGGCTCAGGTCTCCAGGTCGTCGCGGTACAGGCCGTAGGCGACTGAGTACTCCATGACGCGGGCCACGTCGGCGATGAAGTCTTCGTCGTATCCAGCCCGGCGGAGCAGATGGAGGCCCATCTCCATCCCTGAGGATATTCCGCCGGCTGTGATGATCCGGCCTGGCGCCGTAGTCCCATGATCCGGTGCAGACGCTGGTGAGTAGGCACGTGGACACGCTGCACCTCCAGGGTCGGCCAGGCCACGGAAGCGCGGCGCGCCAGACCGGCACGCGAAGACACGCCCGGCCAGGACGCACCGCCGGCTGCTCGGCACCCCCTAACCTCGGTGGTAGGCGACACCAGTTAGGCCGAGGACGGTTCCCATCCCAACCGCTCATCGACTCTTGACCGGTTAGACTGCCATTGACATGGGGCGGACCTTCGTATGGTGCGGAAATGATGCCGGCATCGATCTCCTCAACACTCAGATCGTGGCCGATGGCCGTCCCGTCGACCTTCTCGACAGTTTTGGCGCCTTGCTCGACTGGAGCTCACAGCGCGGTCTCCTCAGCGAAGAGGTGACCGCCGCCTGCGCCACGGTCTCCCGGCAGAAGGCCTCCCACACGTTCGAATGGAGCCTGCGGGTCCGCTCGGCCCTTCGCGGCGTGCTCGACCCGAGCGCCCTGGATGCCGGTGCCGTTCAAGCGCTCGACATCGCCGTTGGTGAAGTCCCGGTCCGACTGGCGGTGACGGGCCCGGCAGCACACGAGGTGGGACAGCTCCTCGGCCCTTCCGCAGCCGACCAGCTCCGGGTGGAGCTGGCCTCCGCGGCCTCACGCTCCCTCCAGCTCGGCCGGCTCCGCGTCCGGCGCTGCGCCAACCCCGACTGCGTGCTCCTGTTCTACGACACGAGCCGAAACGGACTCAGACGCTGGTGTGACATGGCCGGATGCGGTAATCGGGCGAAGGTCTCGGCGTTCTACCAGCGGACCCGGACCGGCCCTTCATGACGATCCCCC
>JBOGFO010000535.1:0-7876 GCA_050743445.1 Acidimicrobiia bacterium | reverse complement strand
TGGGCGCCGAGCTGCCGGCCACCGAGTGGGACACCGTGGGTGGTCTGATGTTCAACCTGCTGGGCCACGTCCCGGTCGAGGGCGAGGCGGTGGCCTGCCAGGGCATCGAGTTCAAGGCCGAGCGCATTCAGGGCCGGAGGATCCTCACGGTGCGCATCGAGCCCAGTGAACCGGAGCCCGCCGAAGCCTCGACGTGACGTTCCACTCGGGATTCGTCACGTTGGTCGGCCGGCCCAACGTGGGGAAGTCGACGCTCCTCAACCAGCTGGTGGGCACGAAGGTGTCCATCGTCTCGGACACGCCCCAGACCACCCGCAACCAGGTGCGTGGTGTCCTGGGCGCCCCCGACTCCCAGGTCGTGTTCATCGACACCCCGGGCATCCACAAGCCCCGGACCGAACTTGGGCGGCGGCTGAATCAGCGCTCCCTGGAGACGTTCGAGTCGGTGGACGTGGTCTGCTTCCTGATCGAGGCCCAGGCCCCCATCGGCGCCGGAGACCGTTTCATCGCCGCCGCCCTGGCCGATGTGGCCACGCCGGTGGTGCTGGTGGTGAACAAGGTCGACGCCGCCGGCCGGGGAGCCGTCGCCGGCCAGCTCACCGAAGCGGCGGGCACGCTGGGTGACTTCGCCGCCTACGTTCCGTTGTCGGCCGCTACCGGCGAGGGCACCGAGGCGCTCCTGGGGGAGATCCTCAGCCGTCTGCCGGAAGGGCCCCGGTACTACCCCGAGGACGCCGTCACCGATCAGCCCGACACCTTCCTGGCCGCCGAGCTGGTGCGGGAGAAGCTCCTGGCCGTCGCCCGTCAGGAGCTGCCGCACTCACTGGCCGTGACCGTGGAGGAGATCGAGGAGCGGCCCGGCCCCCTGCTCGTGATGCGGGCGGTGATCCGGGTCGAGCGGGAATCCCAGAAGGCCATCGTCATCGGCCGGGGCGGGTCGGTGCTCAAGGAAGCGGGCACCGCGGCCAGGAAGGAACTGGAAGCGCTCCTGGGTGCCAAGGTCCACCTCGAGACCCACGTGAAGGTCGAGCGTGACTGGCAACGGCGACCGGAGGCCCTTGACCGGCTTGGCTACTGAGGGCGGGGGTTTCCTATTTCGGGGCGGCGATTGGATAAAGTGCCGCCGCGCCGAAGGAGGCAAATCTGCATGGTGCACACCCCGAGAAGGCTGCGGCTCCTGCATGTGCTGGGCATCCTGGCCGCGGCCGGCGTGCTCCTGCTGCTGGCCGGATGCGCCAGCAACGCGCCTCAGGACGTCCTGCAGCCTGAAGGGCCGATCGCCCGCAAGCAGGACGGCCTCTTCAAGCCCATCTTCTACCTGGCGGTCGTTCCCGTTTTCGTCCTGGTCCAGGGCCTGGTCATCGCCACGGTCATCCGTCACCGCCACCGGCCGGGGCGTCCCGAACCGGTGCAGGTGCACGGCAACACGAAGCTGGAGATCGGTTGGACGGCGGCTCCGGCGCTGATCCTGCTCTTCGCCGCCGTTCCCACCATCAACACGATCTTCGAGATCGCCCGCGAGCCCGAAGGCAACGTGCTCCAGGTGAAGGTCTACGGCCATATGTGGTGGTGGGAGTACATCTACCCGGAGCAGGACGGCATCGACCAGGAGTTCTCCACCGCCAACGAGCTGCACATCCCCACCGGGCGGCCGGTGCGCCTCCTCCTGGAGACCGTCGAACCGGGCCTTCCCCCCGGGCCGGACGGCCAACCGGCCCAGGGCGTGATCCACAGCTTCTGGGTGCCGAAGCAGGCCGGCAAGCAGGACGTCGTGCCCGGGCGGGTCAACCGGCTCACCATCGAGGCCGACAAGGCCGACAAATACCTGGGTCAGTGCGCCGAGTACTGCAACCTGTCCCACGCCAACATGCGCCTGGCCGTGGTGTCCCAGGAGCCGGCCGACTTCGACGCCTGGGTGGCGGCCCAGCAGCGTCCCGCCGCCCAGCCCACCTCCGGGATGGCGGCCCAGGGCTTCGAGGTGTTCACCAAGAAGGGCGGCTGTCTCGCCTGCCACAGCCTGAACGGCATCGAGGGGGCGGTGTCCCGCGTGGGGCCGAACCTGACCCACCTCAAATCCCGGGACAGCTTCGCCGGCTACATCCTCCCCAACACGGCGGAGAACCTGCGGAAATGGGTGGACAACCCCTCGGCCATGAAGCCGATGCGGCCCGCGCAGGGCACCGGGATGCCGGACCAGGGCCTGTCACCCGAGGAGCTCGACCAGATCGTCGCCTACCTCGAGACGCTCAAATGACCCGGGGCTTCTGGGTGTCCCCGAGAGATAGCAGAGGAGTGATTTCATGGCTGTGGCGGTAAGGGCTCCCGCCCGCCCCTTCGCCCGACCACGGTCCCACACCGGGTTCATGAGCTGGATCTCGACCGTTGACCACAAGCGGATCGGGATCCTCTACGGGGTCACGGCCTTCCTCTTCTTCATCATCGGTGGGATCGAAGCCCTCCTGGTGCGGGGCCAGCTGGCCACTCCCAACGGCGAGATGCTCAGCGCCGACGAGTACAACCAGCTCTTCACCATGCACGGCACGACCATGGTGTTCCTGGTCATCATGCCGCTGGCGGCGGCCTTCGGTAACTATCTCGTGCCCCTCATGATCGGCGCCCGGGACGTCGCCTTCCCCCGCCTCAACGCCTTCGGTTACTGGGCCTTCCTCTCCGGCGGGCTGTTCCTGTACTTCAGCTTCCTCTTCGGCGGCGCGCCCGACGGGGGTTGGTTCGGCTACGCGCCCCAGACCGACCTGCCCTTCTCGCCCGGCCACGGCATCGACTTCTGGCTGATCGGACTGGTGATCACCGGCGTCGGCTCGTTGACGGCGGCGGTCAACTTCATCGTCACCACCCTCAACCTGCGCGCCCCGGGCATGACCCTCATGCGGATGCCCGTATTCGTGTGGATGAACCTGGTGGTGAGCTTCCTCCTGCTCTTCGCCATGCCCATCATCACCGTGGCGCTGTTCCAGCTCTACTTCGACCGCAACTTCGGGGCGAACTTCTACAACGCCAACCTGGGTGGGGACCCGGTGCTGTGGCAGCACATGTTCTGGCTGTTCGGGCACCCGGAGGTCTACATCCTCATCCTGCCGGCGATGGGCATCGTCTCCGAGATCCTGCCCGTGTTCTCCCGCAAGCCGCTCTTCGGCTACGCCGTGGTCGTCTTCTCCGGCATCGCCATCGGTTTCATGGGCTGGGGAGTGTGGGCCCACCACATGTTCGCGGTCGGGCTCGGGCCGGTGGCGAACTCAGCCTTCGCCGCCTCGACCATGTTCATCGCCGTCCCCACCGGAGTGAAGATCTTCAACTGGATCGCCACGACCTGGGGTGGTGACCTCCGGATGAAGACGCCGATGTACTTCGCCCTCGGGTTCATCGCCATGTTCACCATCGGCGGGTTGTCGGGGGTGACCCACGCCATCGTGCCCCACGACTACCAGCAGACCGACACCTACTACATCGTCGCCCACTTCCACTACGTGCTCTTCGGCGGCGCCATCTTCGGGCTGTTCGGCGGCGCCTACTACTGGTGGCCCAAAGTCACGGGCAAGCTCCTGCGCGAAGGGCTGGGCAAGCTCCACTTCTGGCTGATGTTCATCGGGTTCAACCTGACCTTCGGCCCCATGCACATCCTCGGTCTCCAGGGCCAGCCCCGACGCACCTACACCTACCCGGAGGGCATGGGCTGGGACGCCTGGAACCTGGTGGCCACCATCGGGTCGTTGATCATCGCCCTGTCGGTCCTCGTCTTCATCATCAACGTCTTCCGGACCACCCGATCGTCGGAACGGGCCCCGGAGGACCCGTGGGACGCCCGCACCCTGGAGTGGGCCATCCCGTCGCCGCCCCCGGAGTACAACTTCGCCGAGATCCCGGTGGTGCACACGGTCGACGACTTCTGGCACCGGAAGTACACCGAGGACGAAGAGGGCCGTCTCCTGCGCCTCCCCTCGGGTGGTTCCGACAACGGCCCGGCCGGCAGCGAGGCGGGCCATGGTGACTCCGTGCCCGAGCAGGGATCGGTGAGCACCGATACCGTGCCCGACGACCACGGCGATGACGGCCACGACGACGGGCATGGGGACGGTCACGGCGACGGGCACGGCATCCACATGCCCTCCCCGTCCTACTTCCCCGCCCTCACCTCCATCGCCTTCCCGCTGATCGGCTTCGGTGCCATCTACGGCTGGTGGTGGGGTGCCCTCGGCGCCATCTTCCTCCTCGCTGGCGTCTTCGGGTGGGCCAACGAACCCCTGGCCGAGGAGGACCACGGGTGACGCACGCCCTCGCTCCCGTTCCCGGCCACGGCGGCGCCCCCGGAGACCACGACTACGCCGTCACCGGGATCAACTCCAAGAAGCTCGGGATGTGGGTCTTCCTGGCCTCGGAGTGCCTGTTCTTCGGCGCCCTCATCTCCACCTACCTGCTGTACCGCAGCCGGGGACCGGCCGGACAGCGTCCGGGGGATGTCTACGACATCCCCTACACGTCGGTCAGCTCCTTCGTGCTCCTCATGAGCTCCCTCACCATGGTGCTGGCCCTGGCCGCCATCCAGCGGGGCGATCATCGCCGCCTGCGCGTCTGGCTGATGGCCACGGCCCTGCTCGGCACGGTGTTCATCGGTGGCCAGGTCTACGAGTTCACCGTGTTCGTCGAGAAGGGCCTCAACATCTCCTCGTCGGTGTCGGCCACCAGCTTCTTCGTGCTGACCGGTTTCCACGGCGTGCACGTCACCGTCGGCATCCTGTGGCTGCTGTCGCTGGTCGGCATGTCCCTGCGGGGGCTCATCCCCCAGGAGCGAAACCTCGAGATCGAAATTGCCGGCCTCTACTGGCATTTCGTCGACATTGTGTGGATCATCATCTTCACCGTCGTCTACCTCGTCCCCAACTAAGGAGCATCGTGGAGGAGCCCGCCGTCACCGCCACCGACGAGGCCCCGGCCGAGCTGGAGGCCGCGCCCGGTCACGCGGCACCGGCCGTCCACGACGAGCACAGCCACCCGAGCCCCCTCAAGTACGTCGGCATCGCTCTGATCCTCGCCTTCGTCACCGCCGTCGAGGTGGGGCTGTACTACATCGACATGCCCGACAAGCTGCTGGTGGCCCTGCTGCTCGGGCTGGCGTTCATCAAGTTCGCCATGGTGGCGGCCTACTTCATGCACCTCAAGTTCGACGGCCGGCTGCTGCGCCGCCTCTTCGTCACCGGCCTCGTGCTCGCCCTCGCCGTGTACACCGTCGCCCTCGTCACCCTGGACGTACTCCTCGGATGAGCCCGTGGACGTGGCATCCCCACCCTGACGTCTGGCTGCTCGTCGCCGTTCTGGGGGGCGGCTACGTGTACGCGCTGCGCCGGGTCGGGCCCCGTCACGTGCCGGAAGGCACCCACCCCGCATCCCGGACCCAGATGGTCGCCTTCGCCGCCGGGTTGCTCACGATGTGGCTCGGCGCCGACTGGCCGCTGCACGACATCGGTGAGAGCTACCTCTACAGCGTGCACATGACGCAGCACCTTCTCTTCACGCTGCTCGCACCCCCGCTCCTGCTGCTCGGCACACCCGGCTGGCTGGCCCGGGAGCTGCTGCGGGCACCGCGGGCCTTCGCCGTCTTCTCGCGACTGGCCCGGCCCCTCCCGGCCCTGATCCTGTTCAACGCCCTGATCGTGATCACCCACTGGCCTGCCTTCGTCGATCTGACGTTGGAGGCGGAGCTCGCCCACTTCGGGGCCCACGCCGCCATCTTCGTGGCCGCCGTGTTCATGTGGTGCCCGGTGGTCGCACCCCTGCCCGAGCTGCGGCTGCTGTCGCCGCCGGCCCAGATGCTCTATCTGTTCCTCCAGTCGGTGGTGCCCACCGTGCCGGCCTCGTTCCTGGTCTTCGCCGAGCGGCCGATCTACCGGTTCTACGAGACGGTCCCGCGGCTGTGGGGGCTGTCGGCCGGGGAGGACCAGCGCATCGGCGGGCTGCTCATGAAGCTGGGCGGTGGCATGTTGCTGTGGGGGATCATCACCGTGATCTTCTTCCGCTGGCATTCCGAGGAAGAGTCGGCCGACCGGTCGGCCCGGCGCTGGCGGGCGCTGGAACGAGAACTTGACGACCCCGTGAGGTGGAACGAGTCATGAAGGAGCTTCGCGACCGGGTGCTGATCCCCCTGGCGATTCCGCTGGGAGCGATGGTGATCATCGTGATCGTGGTGATGAACTTCTCGAGGATCCTGCTCGCCGTCGAGGAGCGGGGCGGCGAGATCGTTGCCACCAGCGTCGCCGTTGTCGTGGCCTCCACCGTACTCCTGGCCGCGGCCTGGATCTCCTCCAAGGGCGACCAGCAGTCCCGGGGAAACGTCGGGGCGCTGGTCGTGTCGGGCCTCCTGCTGGTGACGGGCGGGGCCGTCGGCGCCGAGGCCATCCAGGAGGAACACGACAAGCACGCGGCCGAGGAGGGCGAGAACGAGCTCGGTCAGCCCAACGTCACCGTGACCGCGGGGCCGGGCTTCAAGTTCACCCCGCCAGAGGCCACAGCCCCGCCCGGCGAGATCATCATCGAGTACGTGAACGCCGACACCCAGGCCCACACCTTCGTCATCGAAGGCGTGGCCGGCTTCAAGCTCGAGGTGGGCTCCAAGGGCGACAAGGCCAAGGACAAGGCCGAGATCGAGCCGGGTCAGCATGTCTATTTCTGTGACATCCCCGGCCATCGCCAGGGAGGCATGGAAGGCACGCTGACCGTGGCCGAAGGCGCCCCCGGTGGCGGTGGGCCCGCGCCCGGCGGCGGTGGTGAAGGGGCCACGTTCGGGGCCAAGCGGGAGCTCAAGTTCGATCCCGCGGAGCTCACCGTGCCCGGCGGCCCGGTCCCCATCACCCTGCGCAACGACGACCAGCAGGCCCACAACCTGGTCGTCGAGGGCCAGCCGAAGTTCCAGAAGCTCGAAGTGGTCGCCAAGGACGAGACGGCGACCGGCACCCTCGACGTCGGCCCCGGGACGTACATCCTGTTCTGCGACATCGCCGGCCACCGGGCCGCAGGCATGGAGGCAACGCTCATCGTCGGCGGCTGACGTCGGTGGTGCGCCGGACATAGCGTCAGGACTTCGCGGAGATCCTGTGGGCGCGGGGGGAAGGCCCCCGGTGGCGGGCGAAGATCCCGGCATGCTGCGACTGCTCGGGCCGTTCCCCGCCCGGATCCTGGCCACCCGGACCGGGTTCGCGAACTCACTAGGGTGGCGCTCCGTGGTTCCCGCCGGACTCGATCCTGACCGCATCCCGCGCCACGTGGCCGTGGTCATGGACGGCAACGGGCGCTGGGCCCGGCGCCAGGGCCTGAAGCGCACCGAAGGCCATGCCGCGGGGGAGGAGGCCCTCTTCGACACGATGGAGGGCGCCCTGGAGATCGGGGTGAAGTGGTTCACGGTCTACGCGTTCTCCACCGAGAACTGGCGCCGGCCGATCGACGAGGTCCGCTTCCTGATGAACTTCAACGAGACACTGCTCATGCGCCGCCGCGACGAGCTCCACGACCGGGGGGTGCGGATCCGCTTCGCCGGCCGGCGGGGCGGCCGGGTGCCCGCCCGTGTGCTGCGCCGGATGGAGGAAGCCGAGGAGCTCACCCGGGGCAACCAGAAGATGACGCTGGTGGTCGCTTTCAACTACGGGGGACGGGCGGAGCTGGTCGACGCGGCCCGGGGCATCGCCGCCGACGTCGCCGCCGGTCGGCTCGACCCCGACCGGGTGGACGAGAAGGCGCTCGCCCGCCGCCTCTATCTCCCCGACGTCCCCGACCCCGAGCTCCTGGTGCGAACCTCCGGGGAGCACCGGCTGTCCAACTACCTGCTGTGGCAGCTGGCCTACGCCGAGCTGCACTTCACCGACGTCCTCTG
>JBOGFO010000534.1:0-3101 GCA_050743445.1 Acidimicrobiia bacterium | reverse complement strand
TACCTGGACCTGGCCTGCGACCTCATCACCCCGGCCCACGAGCTTGTCGCCAGTCCCATCGGCGAGGAGGAGAGCCGGGTGGCCCGGGCCCTGGCCGAGGCCGAGGCCGGGCGGCGGGTGGCGCTGGTGTGCTCCGGTGACGCCGGCGTGTACGCCCTGGCCAGCCTGGTGTGGGAGGCGGTGGGGGCCGCGTCCAGGAGTCCGGGGGGTCCGGAGACGGGGACCGACGCCGACATCGAGGTGGTGCCCGGTGTCACCGCCGCCCTGGCCGCCGCCAGCCTGCTGGGGGCGCCCCTCGGCCACGACCACGCCGCCGTCAGCCTCTCGGATATCCTCACGCCCTGGGACGACATCGAGCGCCGCCTGGAGTCGGCGGCCGCCGCCGACTTCGTGGTGACCCTCTACAACCCCCGCAGCCGGGGCCGGCCCCATCACCTGGACCGGGCCCGGGAGATCTTCCTCGCCCACCGCTCGGCGGACACACCGGTGGGTGTGGTCACCGACGCCTACCGGCCCGGCCAGCAGGTCACCGTCACCACCCTCGGAGCGCTCGACAGCGACACGGTGGGCATGACCACCATCGTCATCGTCGGCGCCTCCAGCACCCGGGCGGCGGCCGGAGGCATGGTCACACCCCGACGGGTGCCGGTGCCCCAGGCATGAGCGGCGTGACGATCTCCGCCGCCTGCACCGGCTGTGGCATGTGCCTGGCCACCTGCCCCGAGCGGGCACTGCTCCGGGCGCCCCGCCGGCCCCTGCTGGTGGCCGGGCGCTGCACGCTGTGCCTGGCCTGCATCGAGATCTGCCCGGTGGATGCGATCTCTGAAGCGGTATCAGCGGCGTGACGGCCGACATCCACCCCATTGAGGCGGAGAGCTACCGCATCCTCGAATCCCGCATCGACCTCTCGGTCTGGCCGCCCGGCCCCCGGGTTGTGGTCGCCCGGGTGGTGCACGCCACGGCCGACCTCGACTTCGCCGCCACTATGGTCGCCGACGACGCGGCGGTGGCCGCCGGAGTGGCCGCGCTGGCGGCCGGGGGAGTGGTGGTGACCGACGTGGAGATGACGCGGGCAGCGATCACGGGCACGCCGGCGGTGTGCCACCTGGCCGAGGCCCGGGGTGACGGCGACGGCCTCACCCGCTCGGCGGCAGCCATGCGTCTCGCCGTCGCCCGCCACCCGGAAGGTGCGGTGTTCGCCATCGGCTGCGCCCCCACCGCCCTGGCCGAGCTGGTCCGCCTGGCCCGGGCCGGCGAGGTGGCACCGGCGCTCGTCGTCGGCCTGCCGGTGGGGTTCGTCGGTGCCGCCGACGCCAAGGATCTGCTCGTGCGGTCGGGGTTGCCGGCCATCACCAACCGGGGCGAGAAGGGCGGCTCGGCGGCCGCCGGGGCGGCGGTCAATGCGCTGGTGAGGCTGAGCCGTGGCTGATCCCGGCGGTCTCATGCTGGTCGGCCACGGCAGCCGCTCCCCGGCGGGGGTGGAGGAGTACTGGCGCCTGGCCACGGTCCTGCGCCAGACCGCCCCGGAGCTCGAGGTGGGCTGCGGGTTCATCGAGCTGGCCCACCCCGGCCTCGATCAGGGCATCGAAGCCCTGGTGGCGACGGGGGTGAAGTCGGTCGTGGCCGTCCCCCTCGTTCTCCTCGGGGCCGGCCACATGAAGGACGACGGTCCGGCGGCTCTGCGCCGGGCGCGCCAGCGCCACCCCGGGGTCGTCTTCCGCTACGCCCGGCACCTGGGCATCCATCCCACCATCCTGGGCCTGGCCGAAACGCGGGTCCGGGAGGCCGCCGGTGGGGAGGACGACGTGTTCGTCGTGCTCGTCAGCCGGGGCTCGTCCGATCCCGACGCCAACTCCGACCTGTTCAAGGTCGCCCGCCTGGTGTGGGACGGGCGGGGCTTCGCCGGAGTGGAGGCGGCGTTCGTCTCCCTCGCCTCCCCGTCGGTCCCCGAGGCGCTCGACCGGTGCCGGCGGCTCGGCGCGCGCCGGGTGGCGGTCGTGCCCTACTTCCTCTTCACCGGCGTGCTCGTGGACCGCATCGGTGACCAGGCCCGGGCCTGGGCCGGTGCCCATCCCGACGTCGAGATGACCGTCGGGCCCTACCTCGGGCCGGTAGCTCCCGTGGCCGATGTCGTGCTCGAGCGCTACCACGAGGCGCTGGCCGGCGAGGCGGTCATGAACTGCGACCTGTGCGTGTACCGCACGCCGCTGCCCGGCCATGAGCACCGGGTGGGCAGCCCGCTGCCCGGACACGACCACCAGCACCCGGTGGTCCCCGTGCCCGGTAGCTGAAAATCCGGGCCGGATCGCACCCTGCGCGGCTAAGACTATTGGCGGAGGGGCCGGCAGGGATCTGTGAGAGAGGGTCGCATGCGGAAGATGACGTTGAAGGGCCGGGTCGGGACGCGCCGAAGTTGGACCGGCCGAAGCTGGATGGGCATCGCGTTGCTGGCTGTGTCGGCGGCCACCATCCAACCGGTGGTGGCGGCCGAGGAAGCCGACAGCCAGGAAGCCGGCGGCTACGCCGCCCAGACGATCGAGTGGAGGCCGTGCTTCGATGCCTCCGAGCTTCCCCCGGAGCTTCCCAAGGGCGGCGGCGCCCTGGAGTGCGGCTCGTTCAAGGTGCCGCGTGACTGGTCGACTCCCGACGCCGACGTCGACCTCACCATCGCCGTCAGCCGGCTCCGCCCCGCCACGGGCCGGGCCGACCGCAGCCTGTTGACCAACCCGGGCGGGCCCGGCGGCCCCGGGCGCACCATGCCCCTGCTCTTCCTCGAGAAGCACCGGACGGCCGTGCTGTCCAACTTCGAGGTGATCGGCATCGACGTGCGGGGCACGGGCGACAGCACCAACCTCACCTGTGGCAACGAGTCGGACACCGGCAACAACCTGGACGTCCGCGATCGGCGCCCGGCCAACCTCGATCTCATCCTCGACGCCGCCGACTTCGTGGCCCGTGCCTGCCAGCACGCCTCCGGCGACCTCGATCCGTACGTGACCACCGAGCAGACGGTGCACGACCTGGACCTGCTGCGCCAGCTGCTCGGCCGCCAGCGCATCGACTGGGTCGGCTACTCCGGCGGGACGTGGATGGGCGCCTAC
>JBOGFO010000533.1:0-5120 GCA_050743445.1 Acidimicrobiia bacterium | reverse complement strand
GCACCCAGCTGGTGGTGGCCTGTGACCTGCGGGTCGCCGGTCCCGGCGCCGCCTTCGGCATCCCGGCCCCCCAGCTGGGAGTGATGCTCGCCCCGGAGAACATCCAGCGCCTGGCCCTGCTGGTGGGCCAGGGCCACGCCCGCGACCTGCTGCTCACCGGCCGGCGCATCGACGCCGGCGAGGCGCAGCGGATGGGCCTGGTCCAGCGGCTGGTCGACGACGCCCTCTCCGGCGGCCTCGCCCTGGCGGAGGAGATCGCCACGCTCGCCCCGCTGACGGTGGCCGGGCACAAGGCGGCCCTCAATGCCGTGGCCCGGCACATGGGCTACGCCCGCGGAGAGGACGACGCCCTCATTTCCGAACTCGACGCCCTGGTCGCCCGGGCCTTCGCCAGCGACGACCTGAAGGAAGGCCTGGCCGCCTTCGCCGAGAAGCGCCCGGCCCGCTTCGCCGGGCGCTGAATCCCCCGTCACGGCCTCCCGGCCGACCCCCTTGATTCGACGCGGGCGATCTTCGTCCCTTTTTGGCAGGTTTCAGAAAGACGAAAGGAGAAGACCCTTATCGTGACGGAACAACGGGTTGTCCCTTTGCGCGCCGGAGGGGCAACCAAGGACTGCTGGGGAGGCAGATTGGTCGGGCACCGCATGTGGAGCGGAGGTGGGCCGAGGGCGGTCCGGGCCGTGGTTCTGGCCGCCGTCGGCTTCCTGCTCCTCCTGCTCGCCCCCGCCCTCACGCCGGCCCAGGCGGTCGTCCCCGGTTCGACCGGGCGGATCGTGTTCACCAGCGACCGCACGGGGAACTTCGAGATCTTCACGATGAACCCGGACGGGAGCGGGGTGACGCAGCTCACCAACGACCCCGATGAGGACCGGGAGCCGGTCTGGTCTCCCGACGGCGGCAGGGTCGTCTTCGTCAGCTACGGACACGACGCGAAGGGCACCTCGGGCGACGTCTTCGTCATGAACGCCGACGGCACCGGGGTGACCAACCTCACGAACTCGACCGGACTCGATGACGAGCCCGTCTGGTCGCCCGACGGCACCCGGATCGCCTGGCGCAGCAACCGCACCGGCAACGCCGAGGTGTTCACCATGAATGCCGACGGCACCGGTGTGACGCAGCTGACAGACCGCTCGGGCGTCGACGACGAGCCGACCTGGTCCCCGGACGGGGAGCGGATCGGCTACCGGCGCTGCACCCCGTCGTGCCACCTCTACGTGGTCGGCCTCGACGGTGCCACACCCACGGAGGTGAAGACCTCCAGCTACGGCGACGACCCCGCCTGGTCGCCGGACGGCGCCCGGCTCGCGTACCGGGGCAACGGGATCGGCAACGAGCCCGACATCATGGTCGTCGGGGCCGACGGCACGGACCAGACCAACCTGTCCAACGATGAGGACAGCGACGTCGACCCGGCCTGGTCGCCGGACGGGACGATGATCGCCTACGTCCGCCAGCCCAACGGCATCCCCGAACGCACCGGCAACGGCGAGATCTGGCTCATGAAGGCCGACGGAAGCAGCCAGGTCAATCTGACCAACGACCCCGGCTTCGACGCCGACCCCGATTTCGAGGCCCGGGGCGGCGGTTCGAAGCCCGCGCCCGGCGCCGGCGGCCCGGCCACCACGACCACGACTGCGCCACCGACGACCACGTCGACCACCACCCCGCCGGCGACCTCCGCGCCCGAACCCTCGCCCACGGGACCGTCCCGGCCGACCGCCCAGTCCGCGGGCGTGTCCGGCTACCGGATGGTCGGCTCGGGCGGGACGGTTTACGCCTTCGGGGACGCCCGGCACCTGGGCGACGCCGTCCTGCCGCCGGAGGCGCCCGCGGTGGACCTGGAGCAGAGCCCGGCGGGTGACGGCTACTGGGTCGTCGACCGGCGCGGCGGCGTGCACGTCTTCGGTGCCGCCCCCGGCTTCGGGAGCGCCACCGGGCGGCTGGCGGCCGGCGAGCAGGCGACGAGCCTCTCCGCCACCCCCACCGGTGAGGGCTACTGGATCTTCACCGACCGGGGCCGGGCCCTGCCCTTCGGTGACGCCACGTTCCTGGGCGACCTGGCCGACGTGGCGCTCAACGGCCCGGTGCTGGACTCCGTCCCGACCCCGACGGGGCTGGGGTACTACATGGTGGCGTCCGACGGCGGTGTCTTCACCTTCGGCGACGCCCACTTCGCCGGTTCCACCGGCGCCATCAAGCTCAACGCCCCCGTGCAGTCGCTGGTGCCCGATCCCGATGGCGCCGGCTACTGGCTCGTGGCCTCCGACGGCGGAGTGTTCAGCTTCGACACCCCGTTCCGGGGTTCGATGGGGGGCACGCCCCTGAACCGGCCGATGACGGGCATGGTGTCGTTCGGCAACGGCTACCTGATGGTGGCGGAGGACGGGGGCATCTTCAACTTCTCCGACCGGCCCTTCAACGGGTCGCTGGGCGCCTCGCCGCCCGTCCTCCCCGTCGTCTCCGTGGCCGCGTCGCGACTCTGAGCCCGGCGCCGGCGGCGGTGGTCAGGCCTCCCACTCCAGGGTGAGGTAGAGGAGCGCAGGGGTCAGGACCCCGAGGGTCATGGCCGGGATGGCCACGCCCGAGTCGTTCAGCGCGAAACCGAGGACGGCGACGACCAGTGCCCCCGTCACCGCCGGTCCCAGCTGCGGCATCCCCGCCCGCAGGCGGCGGAGCCCGGCCCTGGGTCCGTAGGCGGCGAAGGCCACGAAGGCGAGACCGGCGCCGGCGAGCGGAAGCCAGCGCCGGGCGGCGGGGCGGAACAGGTCCCAGGCCAGCTCCGACTTCCGGGCTACGACGTCCCGCAGCGGTGTCAGCCCCTCGTCGCCCATGCGGTCCAGGAGCCGGCCCAGATGGGTGCGTGCCGCCGGAGGACGGAGGAGATCCAGCGCCCCGAGCGCGGCCACCGCCACCACGGCCAGACCGGCGATGCCCACCACGCCGCCCAGGGACAGGCGGGCGCCGAGCAGGCCGGCGCCGATCACGGCGAAGCCGGGCAGGCCGGCCAGGACCCCGCCCACGTCGGCGCCCCAGCTCGGGAGCCCGTCCACGACCAGGACCGCGACGAGGAGCCCGACTCCAGCCCATGCGCCCCGCCGCCCGCCGATGCGGTGGGCGACGACGGCGGCCAGCAGAGCACCGGCGGCCGCCAGCTGGGCGAAGGCCAGGTTCCCGATGCCGGAGTAGCGGCCTCCGGCGGTGGGGGAGTAGCCGAAGACGGCCGAGAGCTGGAAGCCGGCGCCGGTCACGACATCGGTCAGGAGCAGGACGACGAGCAGTCCCAGCGGAACACTGAGGCGGGCCAGCGGTGTCCGGCCGAACCGGGTGGCCAGGGCCGCCACGATCATCCCGCCGCCGATCACCACCGACCACCAGCCTCCGACGGTGGCGACGTCGACGGCCGCCGGGAGCCAGGCCATCCCCAGCATCCCCAGCATCCAAAGGGATCCGAACGCCACGGCCGCCCGCGTCCGCCGGCCGAGGCGGCCGGTCAGGGTGAGGGCGCCCGCCAGGGCCAGGGCCACGCCGGTGGCCACCAGGCTCCGGGTCACCGGCACCACCAACCGGTCCCGCAGGCGCGCTTCGCGGTTGTCCTGGACGAGGCCGCCCAGCGAGGCCGGGCCTTCCCGTCCGACCTCGAAGGCTCCGCCTTCCATGGCCACCGGGACGGGGAGGTCCAGCAGGGCGAGCACCGTGGGAGCAACGTCGGCCAGGGCGACCAGGCCGGAGCGCCGCGTCGTCGACGAGCGCAGCAGGCCGGACGACACTCCCGGCGCCCGCAGGGCGGCCACGCCGAGGTGGGCGTCGCCGGGGGCGGTAGAGGGGGTGACGACGATCACCGCCATCCGCTCGTCGACGGCGTCCAGCACGGGGGCCAGGACGGCGTCGGTGGCGGCCAGCGCCGACGCCACCAGCGCCCGGCGCCGGGCGGGGGCAAGGTCCCGGCCCGCCCGCTGGGCCCGGGCCACGTCAGAGGCCTCGACCACCACCACCGACCGGCCCGGTCCCCCGTCCCGCACCGCGTCATCGACCGCCCGGGGATCGAGGCGGACCCCGAAAGGAGCGGCCGGATCGGCGGCCAGGAGCGAGCGGTCCACGACGCCGCTCGGGACGCGCCCGTCGGCGCCGGCCAGGGCGAGCACCGCCTCCCGGTGCCAGGAGGCCTCGTCGGGGTCGTTCATCGAGGTGTCGGCGTTGGCCACCACGGCCCGGGTCACGCCGGCGCCGGCCAGGGCATCGCCGAGGGCGCCCACCTCCGCTCCCCGCCGCCGCTCGGCATTGAGGGCCCGCAGGATCGGGGCGGCGGGGGACACGATGCCGCCGTCCTCGTCCGGCCCGGCCCGGGCCCCGAGCCGGCGATGGCCGTTGAGCAGCGCGCCCGCCCCGATGGTGGCGTAGCCCTCCGCGGCCGGCGTGGACCGGTGGAAGACCCGCAGCGACATGCTCGCCACCGCCGAGCCGGCGATGAGAGCCCGGAGGCGGGGTGCCTCGGCGCCGGTCACGTCGGCCCACGTCACCCCGGGCAGGGAAACGATCAGCACCCGCTCCACCGGGCCGGGAGGGGCGGCGCCGGCGGCCGGCACCACACCCCCTGCGACCGCGCCGACGACGCTGATGGCGACCAGGGTGCCGGCGGCGACGGCGCGGGCCGTCCGATGCCTCACGAGTCCAGTTTCTACGGTGCGGCCCGGGTCCGCCGCCAACAGCGCAAGGCCAGGGCACCGCACGCCACCCAGACCAGGGCGAGGACGGTGGTGAGCCCGGCGGCATAGTCGAGGGGGAGGGCGCTGGGATTGTCGGGACGCAGGCCGTAACCCCGGAGGAACGGCCAGGCGTAGAGCGCCACCACGCCGCTCAGCACCAACCCGCTGGTCACCGGCCCCCGGACGGCCCGGGGCACGACCCGAGCCAGGAGCCAGCCGGCCCCGCACACGGCCGGCGCGACGAGCGCGTCGTGGGTCAGGACGCCCGAGACGAACCACCGGGCCAGGTCGCCGGGGTGGGTGTCGGCGGCGTCGCCCATCAGGCCGGCCAGGCCGAAGGCCATGACCGCCCAACCCAGGACCAGGCCGGCCCAGAACCAGATGCCCCGGCGCGGCGGCGGATCGGAGGCGTTC
>JBOGFO010000532.1:0-3739 GCA_050743445.1 Acidimicrobiia bacterium | reverse complement strand
TCGCAACACTGGCCGTGCTTCTTTCCACAGCACGGCGCAGGTCGGAAGCACCTTCGACCGATCGTCCTCGAGCCATGGCAGAAGTGGGTGGCGGTGGAACGGCACCCCCGCGTTCTGCTGAGAGGGTTGATCCATTCGGATGGATCCCGATTTATCAACCGAGTGAAGCGTCCATACGGAGTCTATGAATATCCGCGCTACATGTTCAGCAACCGGTCCGCCGATATTCGGGCGATCTTCGCGCTGGCATGCCAACGCGTCGGAGTCGAATGCAAGCCGACGAACGAATGGCTGATTGCAGTCTCCAAGAGAGAACACGTTGCTTTCTTGGATACCATCATTGGTCCCAAAACCTAGAAGTGCCCGGAGCGGGATTTGAACCCGCAAGCCCTTTCGGACAATGGATTTTGAATCCATCGCGTTTGCCGTATTTCGCCATCCGGGCGGACGGTTAATTTGATTCAAATGTTGCTGCTGTTTCCAGATCCTATCTGTTGCTCCCCCGCCCCTGGCCGCTTGACGCCCAGGCGTTCCGCAACGTGCGCTCGAAGCTGTAGGCGACAAGCGACGTCGCCGCCTGGACGAGCAAGCTGAAGGCGGCCTCGCTCCGGGCCTCCTCCTCGCTCGGGTCGAGGCCGGAGTTCCGCAGCGGCTCCCCCACGTACTTGGCGTAGAGCTCGACCGCCCCCACCGCCACCTGCTGCATGGCCGCGATCTGGATGGTGGCCAGCCGCATGAACTCCTCCATGGGAAGGCCCACGCCGAGGAGGCTGAGCAGCATCCGCACCGCCCGCACGTCGGCCGCCGTGTAGTAGGCGCCCTCGTCACCCTTTCGGGGACGCACCACCCCGGATCCCTCCAGAGAGCGCAGCACGGCCAGGGGCACCCGGGTCCGGTCGGACAGGTCGTGGAGGTCGAGATGCTCGTCGTCGCCCACCGCGGGGACCGAGGTCAGTGCCCGGGACGCCCGGGAGTCCTCCGCCATGCGGGGCCGCTCCCGCTCGGCCAGGAGGCCGCCGATCGCTTTGAGGGAATAGCCCTTCTCCTTGAGGGAGGCGATATCCCGCAGGCGCTCCAGGTGGCGCTCGCCGTAGAGGGCGACGCGGCCCTCCCTCCGGGGCCCTTCCAGCAGGCCCTTGGACTGGTACGACCGCACCAGTTCGACGCTGATGCCGGCTGCTGCCGCCAGCTCTGCCACCCGGTACGCCACTGCTTCCCCCAAAGCCCCCAGCGATGTTTCGATGAACCGTAACACAGAGTTGTCAAACCGTTGGTGGTCCGTATGTAACCCTGTTGCGGGAGCGGAGGTCTCAACCCCGCGAAAACGCCCGGGGCTCAATGACGCGCTCGGTGGGCACCGGTGGCTCGAGAGGGTGGAGGCGAGCAGTCGCGTGGGCGTAGCGGTGATATTCCCCGGTCAGGGGAGTCAGGGAGCCGGCATGGGCATCCCTTGGCGCGACCACCCGGCCTGGTCGGTCGTCACCCGGGCCGAAGACGCCCTCGGGGAGCCCCTCGCTCCCCTGCTGCTGGTCGAGTCGGCCGACGAGCTGACCCGCACCCGCGATACCCAGTTGGCCGTCCTCCTCGCCTCCCTCATCGCCTGGGAAGCGGTCCGTGACACCCTGCCGGCGCCGCTGGCCTTCGCCGGCCACTCCCTCGGTCAGGTCACCGCCCTCATCGCCGCCGGAACCCTGTCCCTCGAGGACGGGGTGCGCCTCGCCGCCCACCGCGCCGAGCTCACCCAGGCCGCCGCCGACCGCCACGGCGGCCGGATGGTGGCCCTCATGGGAGCCGACGGCGAGCAGGTGGCCGAAGCCTGTTCTGCCGCTCCGGGCGAATGCTGGCTGGCCAACGACAACGCCCCCGGGCAGATCGTCATCGCCGGCACCGCCTCCGGGGTCGAGCGGGCGGCCAAGGTCGCCACCGAGGCCGGCGTGCGCCGGGTCATCCCCCTCAGCGTGGGCGGCGCCTTCCACACCCCCCTCATGCAGGATGCGGCCGACGGGCTGGCCGACTTCCTCGCCGGGGTCGACTTCGCTGCTCCCAGCGTCCCGGTGGTCTCCAACACCGACGCCGTGCCCTACACCGACGGTGACGGCTGGCGCACCCGCCTGGTCGAGCACCTCATCTCCCCCGTCCGCTGGCGGCCGTCCATGACGACCGTCGTCTCCGAACTCTCAGCCAGCACCCTGGTCGAGGTCGGCTACGGCTCGACCCTGTCCGGGCTGGCCAAGCGCTGTGTTCCCGGCACTCCTGTACTCACCGTCGGTTCCCCGGCCGATGTGCCCCCTCCCCCGGAGGTCAACTGAATGGAAAGCATGCCGCTCGACGGCGAGATCCTCGCCGTCCCCGAACGGGTCATCGTGGCTCCCGCCGTCGGAGTCTTCCGGCCCCTCGACTCGACCGAAGGTGTCGAGACCGTCGTCGTCGCCGGCCAGGCGATCGGCGTGGTTGAGGGCCCCGGCGCCTCCACGCCCGTCCGCAGCCCATTCCCCGGCGCACTGGTGGGAATGCTGGCGCGGGCCGGTGAGCGGGTCCGCGAGGGGCAGCCCGTGGCGTGGCTGCGGGTGACGTGATCCGAGCCGCCATCGCCGGTTGGGGCATGTCGGTCCCCGAAGGCCGCCTCACCAACGCCGACTTCGAGAGCCGGGGCATCGGGACCACCGACGAGTGGATCTTCGAGCGCACCGGCATCCGGGAACGCCGGATGTGCGGCCCGGGCGAGACCACCGCGACCCTGGCCATCGCCGCCGGTAACGCCGCCATCAAGTCGGCCGGCATCACTCCCGGCGACCTGTCGATGGTCATCGTGGCCACCTGCACCCCGGACCAGCCCATCCCGGAGACGTCCGCCTACGTGGCCGACGGCCTCGGGGTGCGCTGCGGCGCCTTCGACGTGGGTGCCGCCTGCGCCGGGTTCTGCTACGGCCTCGTGGTCGGTGGCGGCCTGGTCAGCGCCGGGTCCGGCGGGCCCATTCTCCTCGTCGGGGCCGAGAACCTGACCCGGGTGGTGGACCCCACCGAGCGCTCCGTGTCCATCCTCTTCGGCGACGGTGCCGGGGCGGTCGTGCTCGCCCCTTCCGACAGCCTGTCCGACGGGCCCGGCCTCCTCTCCTGGGATCAGGGCTCGGACGGCTCCCTCGCCTCCCTCATCGAGATCCGGGCCGGTGGCAGCCGGCTGCCCACCACGGCCGAGACCGTGGCCGAGGGCACCCACTGGATGACGATGGAGGGCTCGGAGGTGTTCCGCAAGGCGGTGCGGGTGGTGGTCGACTCCTCCCAGGCCGCCCTGGCCCGCGCCGGGATGACCACCGCGGATGTCGACTGGTTCGTTCCCCACCAGGCCAACGCCCGCATCGTGAGCGCGGCGGCGAGCCGGCTCAAGATCCCGGCCGAGCGCAGCATCGTGAACATCGACCGCTACGGCAACACGTCGGCCGCCTCCGTCCCCCTGGCCCTGGCCGAAGCCGCCGACGACGGGCGCCTGAAGGACGGCGACATCCTGGTCCTCTGCGGATTCGGGGCGGGCATGACCTGGTCGACCAGCGTCCTGCGCTGGGGCCGGCCGGCGGGCACGCTGGGGGGAACGGCGTGAGCGATCAGCGCGTCGCGCTGGTGACGGGCGGCTCCCGGGGCATCGGGCGCGCCACCGTCCTCGCCCTGGCCGCCGCCGACCACCGGGTCGCGCTGTGCTACCGCTCGGACGCCGACGGGGCGGCGGAGACGGTGGCCGCCGTCC
>JBOGFO010000531.1:0-4558 GCA_050743445.1 Acidimicrobiia bacterium | reverse complement strand
GCCTGGACCAGGGCGAAGGCGTCGCCCAGGCCGGATTCGTCCTTGCGTTCGAAGCGGGGCTCCAGGCGCCAGAACATGTCCGGTACCAGTGTGACGAAGCCTTCCCCGGCCAGACGCTCCGCCAGCCCCGGCATGTTGTCGTTGATTCCGAAGATCTCCTGGAACAGCACCACCCCCGGGCCCGATCCGGACCCGGGGACGGCACAGAAGGCTCCGAACGTTCCGCCGTCGGGGGCGGTGATCTGCTCGTAGCGGTCGCTCATGGCGCCATCATCACACGTCCCAGTTCACCGGGTGGTCGGCCCACGGCGGCGGGCCCTCGAGCTGGGTGACGTGCGGGCCCGAGATCTGGAGGTAGGTGTAGATCGTGTTGTCGGCGAAGCTGGACTCGGGCACGACCTGCTGGGCGTTGGTGGTCGAGCGCAGCACGTAGGTGCCGTCCGCCAGCCCGTCGATGACCACGAACTGGCAGGGCAGGTCCGAGCTGTAGAGGTCGGCCCAACCGGCGGAGATCCCCTGGTTCTCGTTGCAGTCGGAGAACGTCCCCTCCTCGGCTCCCCAGTCGCTCATCTTCTCGGTATCCATCAGGCAGAAGGCCTGCTTGGCGCCGGTGATGACCGGGTTGCCGGCCAGGTCGAAGAGGGCGAACTCGTTGAAGTCCTTCAGGTGGTAGTGCCCGTGGGACTCCGAGGCCACGAACAGGTCGGGCCGCTCCTCGGGCGAGCCGATCACGAAGTCGCCCCGGCCGATGTTGTTGGTCCAGAAGTCGAAGCACAGGAGCCGGTGCGTGCCCGGGGTGACGCAGCCGTCGGCCACGCTGTGGTCGTCGGAGTCCCGCGTGGAGATGGAGAAGCCCCCGACGATGGGCACGACGTTGGCCTCCGGGGCCGGCGCCTCGACGGCGGGGGTCTCCGGCTCGTGGGCCGAGGCGAGTCCCGGAGCCAGGGTGAACAGGCTGAAGGCGGCCGCCGCCACGGGGACGAGCCGGCGGGCGGGGAAGCTGGAGCGCATGGGGGGTCCTCCCTGATGACGGCGGGCACCGTTGCCCGCATCACCCACTCAGACGCCGCCAACCGGACGAACTGACGCAGACTGGGACGATATTCACGGTTTTTTCCGCCCGAGCTGCGTGTACCGGCTCAGGGTTGTTGTTCGGCTTCGATCTCGGCCTCGTAGCCGTGGCGCCCGTAACCCGGGCCAGATCCAGGGCAGCGGCGAGGTCGGCGTCCACCTCGCCGGGCGGAGCGCCGGTGGCCCGACGCACCCGGGCCCGGGTGAGCAGGGCGAGCGCCTCTGAGACCCTGGCACCCTGGCGCTGGGCGACCGCCACCGCCTCGTCGGCCGCCGCTCGGGCCGCCGCGCCGTCACCGGCTCCGAGATGGGCCCGGCTCAGGTGGGTGAGCAGGGTGGCTTCCTCGAAGATCGCGACCTTGAGCTCCCGGGCCTCGGACAGGGCGGTCTGCAGGGTCAGGACGGCGTCCTCGAAGCGTCCCACCCCCATCTCGGCGATGCCGACCGCCACCACCGCCGTGACCCGGATCGACGGATTGCCGATGTCCTCCGCGATGCGGACGGCCTCGGAGGCGAGGCGGAATCCCTCCTCGATCTCAGACCTGCCCGGGACCCCGCTCATCACCGTCGTGACCCTGGCCGAGCTCTCCGTCGGGCCGCTGGTGACCGACGACCCCCAGGAGCAGGCCGCCCGCCAGCTGCGCCTCCAGGAGACCGAGGCCGCCTTCGACCCGTTGCCGTTCGACGCCCCGGCCGCCCGGATGTTCGGTCAGGTCGCCGCGTCGCTGCGCCGGTCCGGCCGCAAGACCACCGCCCGGGCCTTCGACGCCGTCCTGGCGTCCATCGCCCTCGCCAACGAACTCGACATCTACACCTGCAACCCCAAGGACTTCGACGGGATCGACGGGCTGAATGTCGTCGCCGTCGCCCATCCGGCCGGCGCCTGACCGCGAGTTGTTCCTCGGGGCGATAGCGCTTCGTGTGCAAGGCGACGGACGGGCGATGGTCGTCCCGCCCGTCAGCTGGCGGGCGTCGTCGGTGATTCGTCGAGTTCGACACTCATCTCGATCTCGACGGCGAGGCCGTAGGGCAGCTCGGCCATCCCCACCGCCGAGCGGGCGTGGCTGCCAGCGGCGGGCCCGAAGACTTCTATCAGGAAGTCGGAGCAGCCGTCGATGACCGCCGGGGTCTCGTCGAAGCCGGGGGCGCAGTTGACCATACCCAACACCTTGACAACCCGGCGGACGGCGTCGAGGGAGCCGAGTTCCCGGCGGACGGTGGCCAGCAGGTTGACGCCCACCAGCCGGGCCGCCTCCCGCGCCTCGGCCAGGTCGAGGTCGGCTCCCACCTTGCCCCTCACCATGACGCCGTCCCGGTGGGCGGGCCCATGCCCGGAGACGAAGAGGAGATCGCCGGTGCGCACCGCCATGCGGTAGTTGGCCACCGGCTCCGACCCGGGCGGCAGCTGGATCCCCAGTTCCGCCAGACGGGCCTCCGCCCCCATCAGGCGGAGCCCCCGGCTGCGAGGCGGGCCACCTCGGCTTCGAGGTCGAGGGGGTGCGAGGCGGTGCGGTCGGCGTCGGCCGGGACCTGATCGGCGGGCACGAACCACGTCAGCTCGAACTCAAGCCCGTCCGGGTCCTTGGCGTAGAGGCTGAGATGGGTTTCGTGGTTGGCCTCCCCCACCAGCGCCCCCGCCTCCACCAGCCGCTGGCGCAGGGCCACCAGGTCATCGAGGCCGGCCACCTCCCAGGCCAGGTGGTAGAGACCCACCGTCTGGCCCGTCGTCGACGGGCCCGCCCTGTCGCCGATGGAGAAGAAGGCGATGTCGTGGTCGTTGTCCGACCCGGGGGCGTTCAGGAAGGCCCACTTGCCCTCCGGTTCCGCCTTGAGAACCGTGAAGCCCAGCACGTCCTGGTAGAACCGGACTGTCCGCCGGGCGTCACGGACGTAGAGGACAGCGTGGTTCATGCCGGTGATGCCCACCGGTACCTCCCCGTCTGCGACGTGTGCTACTGGATGACCTGGTAGATCTCCTTGTAGCCGGAGCGGGCATGGGTGTTGAACGCGTCGATGAGCGGCTTGGCCTGGGGGTCGTCGAACACGGCCCGCTCCATGGTGAAGTAGCCGTCCAGGCTCTCCATCTCGACCTGGTAGACGACGGTGTCCATCGGGCCGGCGTAGTCGACGTAGATGCGCCGGTTGGTGTACCCCCCGGCCTGCTCGAGCGCCTGGTCGAGCATCTTGAACGTCTCCACCACCTCCGGCGCCTGGCCCCGTTGTGCCGTGTAGACCTCCCGCAGCATGTACATGTCAGCCCCTCTCGCCCGTTGGGAGCCATACAATCCGGCCGTCAGTCTACGACCGGCCCCGGCGAGACGTTGCTCGCCTGGAGCCCAATGTCGACGGGCTCTCCTCGCAGCTCGTAGCCGTCGGCCACGTCAGCTGGCCGCGCCTCATCAGGAGTTCTGCACCAGCTCGCAGACGGCGTAGCCATCAGAAGTGAGCTCCTCCACCTTCGCCTGTCGTGTTGGCATCTCCCGATCGCCGGTCAGGGCGACGGTGTCGCCCACCTGAGGCCCTCTCGCTCCTGTCGGCAGAGCGGCACGCGAAACGAGGTCGAGGAGCCGATCCGGTTGTAGCCCACGAACACTGTCCTCATGCCCATCACCTCCGAGCCTGGCCGGGTGAGGGATGAGGGCTGCTCCCCGCAATTAACCGACGTCTTGACTTTCCGAAGTAACCGGTTCGAAGTCTCCATGCAGGACCAGCGGATCGAGATCGACGCCGTTCGGCCAGGCGACCGTGCCGTGGTCGACAAAGGCCTGGGCGAAGAAGACCGGATCCTTCAAAGGCTCGAACACGGGACCCCAAAGGTCGTCCGCCAGGTCGATGTCCCTGGTGACGCCGTCGTCGAAGGTCACGCGCAGCCCGTACGGCGGGCGCACCTCGACGGACGTGACTCGGGGAATCCGCTCGATCCTCTTCATGGCAGCGGGTCGATGGTACCGGGGTCCTCGTGGCGCGACGCCCGCTCCCAGGCCTGCTGAAGCTCCATCAGGTGCAGACGGCGCCACTCCCGGACGAGACGCAGCGCCCTCGGCGGTAGCGAGCCGGCGTACACGCGTCCGTCGCGATCACGATGATGGCCTCTTCGTCGCCGTATTCGGCGTGGAAGTGGGGCGGAGAGTGGTCGCGCCAATAGATGTTGATGACGAGACCGTAGAAGGCGGAGATTCGGGGCATGGCAGCGGCATCATGTAACTATTCAGGTGTGAGATCGCGCGGTTCGTAGTAGTTACACCACTTTCCGCGCGATCCGTTGTAGAACAACGGTTGTGGACGATGCCGAGGTCTTGCAGCAGCGGGTCGTTGAGCTGGAGGGTAGGCTCGCTGCCCGGGACGCCGAGGTCGCCGAGCTGGCTGACCTGCGGGCGATGGTGGTCAGGCTCGAGGCGCGCATCGTCGAGTTGGAGCGTGAAGCGAGCCGGCACTCTGGGAATTCGGGTCGGGCTCCGTCGTCGGACACGTTGCCTGAACGGGCGGC
>JBOGFO010000530.1:0-2937 GCA_050743445.1 Acidimicrobiia bacterium | reverse complement strand
GCCCCACGCCTGGCCGTCTTGCCTACTCATACGTGAGCAGCGAGTGCAGCTCGCGGCCCTCCAGCTTGCGCCGGCCGTCGAGGAAGGCCAGCTCGATGACGAAGGCCAGGCCGATGACCGTGGCGCCCAGTCGCTCGACCAGGTCGGCGGTGGCCGAAGCCGTCCCCCCGGTGGCCAGCACGTCGTCCACGACCAGGACCCGCTCGCCGGCCGACATGCCGTCGGCATGGATCTCCAGGCGGTCGGTGCCGTACTCCAGGGCGTACTCGGCGGCCTCGATGCGCCACGGCAGCTTCCCCGGCTTGCGCACGGGGATGAGACCGGCGGAGAGACGGTGGGCGATGGGGGCGGCGAAGATGAACCCCCGGGCCTCGATGCCCACCACCTTGTCGACGTGGCGCCCGACGAACGGCTCCACCAGGGCGTCGAGCACCACGGCGAAGGCGCCCGGGTCCGCCAGCAGCGGCGTGAGGTCCTTGAACACCACGCCGGGCTGGGGGAAGTCCGGAACGTCCCGGATCAGGTCCTTGAGTGCCGCGGCATCCACAAAAACAGAGTACCGGGCCTACTGCCTAGCGACGCTTGCCGGAAACGAAGTTCACGATCAGGTCACGTTTAGGCAGCGACCAGTTGGTTGGCGATGTAGTCGTCGAGGGCGTGGTCGAGCTGTCGCCAGGCTCGGGCCAGTGGACTTCGCTGGGCGATGTGTTCGGGTAGGCGTGGGTCGAGGGCGACGAGTCCGGGGGTGAGGACTCGGCCGTGGGCCTTGGTGAAGAGGACCGCGACCCGTCGTCCGAGTGGGGTGAGCTGGTAGCGGTTGGAGTGGGGTCGCCGCTCGATGAGGTCTTTGCGTTTGAGCCGTCGTAGGTCGTAGGTCGCTTGGCGGTTGGTGTAGGGCGTGTCGAGGAGGGTGGCGACGAGGTCGGTCAACTGGCGGTTGTTGAACCCGGCGATCAGATGGGGGAACCCGACGATGGCGGACATGACCGCCATGACGCGGGGATCCCCGAACCGTAGGCCGGGCGCGTGCAGGCCATCGACGTCGGATGGCCGGGTCACCTGGTTGAAGGTGACCACGTCGGGCGGGTTGTGCGTCGGCCGCTTGAGCGTCGCAGAGACGCTGGTTGGCTGCTTCGCCAACTGCCCGGAGGGCATGCCGTTCTGGCCGTTGACGCGCCTGCCGATCCCGAAATCGCGGGTGTTGCAGATCACCGTCTCGGTGCGCAACGCCCGGTGCTCTTTGAAGTTTCTCTCCAGCGGCTGAGGGCCTGTCCATGACGTAGCTCACGGCGCTATTGGGCTCGTGGGCGACTTGTTCTCTTCAGCCCGTCGTTGTCGCACCTCCTCCATATGATCACGAACATAGGTTTGGTATCGGGGGGTGGTGGTGGTGGTGAGGGTGCAGAAGGTGGTGATGCCCGGCACGGAGGCGGAGTCGTGGACGGTAGTGGCCGACGACCTGGAGCCGGTAGAGCCGGCTGAGGAATACCTGGCCTACCTGAGCGCCATCGAGCGTTCACCGACGACGGTGCGGGCCTACGCGTGCAGCCTCAGGCTGTGGTTCGAGTTCCTCGCTGGCCGGGGGCTGGCCTGGGACCGGGTGGGTGTCGACGTGGTCGCTCAGTTCGTGGCCTGGCTGCGGGCCCCGGCGGAGAACGTGATCGTGCTCGACGCCAGCGCGGCCAAGCGTTCGCCGGCGACGGTGAATCGCCACCTGGCGGCCGTGTTCGGCCTCTACGACTACCAGGCCCGCGCCGGGGTGAGGGTGGCCGCCGAGCTGGTGGCTGGCGGCGGGTGGGGCGGGGCTCCTACAAGCCGTTCCTGCATCATGTGACCAGAGGCCGGCCGGTGCCGACCCGCCCGGTCAAGCTGGCGGTGCCCCGCCAGGTCCCCCGCACCCTCACCGACGAACAGGTGCTGGCCATCCTGGCCGCCTGCGACCGCCTTCGGGACCGGTTCCTGTTCACCTTGTTGGCTGAGACGGGGATGCGGATCGGGCAGGCGCTCGGTCTGCGTCACGCTGACTTCGTGAGCCGGGACCGGCAGGTGCGCATCGTCCCCCGGGCGGACAACGCCAACGGGGCGGGGGCCAAGACGCGGGGCGTGCACGTGGTGCCGGTGACGACTGCGCTGGTGCGGCTGTACTGGGAGTATCTGCACACCGAGTACGGCCCCTTGGACTTTGAACCTGTGGGCCCAGCCGCCAGGGCAGCCGCTGCGTTACTCGGCGGTCTCCGACTCGGTCGGGCGGATCCGGGAGCGCACGGGGATCTTCTTCACCCCCCACATGCTTCGTCACACGCGGGCCACCGACCTGATCCGCCGGGGGGTGCCCATCGAGGTGACGTCCAAGCTCCTGACCCACCGCTCGGTGAGCACCACCAGCGACGCCTATGTGCACCTCGGGGCGGAGGACGTGTGTTGACGGCGTGACTACCTGACCACCGTGGCCGGCGGGTCGGCCGGGGCATATGGGGGCCGGAGGAGGGCCGGTGAGCGCCACTGCGCTGGCGGCGCGTCTCCCGGGGGAGATCCCCCTCGAGCGGCTGGCGGCGGTCGTGCGCCCGGAGTTCGCCGTCGACGTCTACGTGCCCGACCCCGATGACCCGGTCCTGGGCGGAGGACGCTGCGCGGTGGCTTCCTGCGGTCGGCTGTCGTGGGGTCGGGGCTTGTGTGGCAGCCACTACGACCGTTGGCACCGAGCCGGTAAGCCTGACCTGGAGGCGTGGGTGGGGTCGGCCACGCCGCTGGCCGCCCGGGCCGGGCTGCGCAAGACCCAGTGTTTCGACCTGCGAGCCTGTCAGGGATGTTGTGTAAGAGGGCACCCCTGACCTCTTCTTTATGATGTGAATACTAGCCGATTTGGGAAGTGAATATCAAGGATATTCAGTGCTTCTTTCCAGGCGTAGGTGCCGGTGCCGGCGGTGCCGCCGCGGG
>JBOGFO010000529.1:0-2473 GCA_050743445.1 Acidimicrobiia bacterium | reverse complement strand
AACGTGCTTCGTGGCCCATCCCTTCGGGCTCACGTTGGGAGCGCCCGGCGACGAAGCCACCCACGAGGCGGTGCTCCACTCCGTCCTGGCCGAGGCCACCCGGCCCCACCCCGCCGGTTCCATCGTGTCGCTCCCCTTCCGGTGGCCGGACGACCTCCGGGCCCGCCAGCTCCGCAAGGAGGCCCATTGACGGCACCGGGAATGTGCGCCCTGTCCCGGGGTTTCCTCTGTCGTCCCTCCGGAAGCGGGACGAAGATGGCGCCACCAGTCACGAAGAGGAGGCCACACCATGGCCCGGATCCCCGTGCACACCCTGGACACCGCCCCCGAAGGCAGCCGTGACGGTCTGAAGGCGATCCACGACCGCTTCGGCAGGATCATGAACATCCAGGCGGAGATGGCCCACAACCCGGTCGTCCTCAAGACGTACCTCGCCTTCAAGGACATCCTCCACAACGACGGGACGTTCGACGCCCGCATCGAGCAGGCCATCGCCCTGGCCGTGTCCGTGGTGAACGGCTGTGAGTACTGCCAGGCGGCCCACACTCTGGGCGGCAAGGCCGCCGGCCTGAGTGAGGAGGAGACCGTCGCCATCCGCAGGGGCGACTACGGCTTCGACCCCAAGCTGGGGGCCCTGCTGGCCGTGGCCCGCGAGGATGCCCAGGAGCGGGGCCGGGTCCGGGACGAGACCTGGGAGGCGGCGCTCGCCGCCGGCTGGACGGACGCCGACCTCCTCGAAGCCCACGTCCACGTCGTCGCCAATGTGCTGACCAACTACTTCAACCAGCTCGTCCACACCGACCTCGACCTGCCCCCCGCCCCGCCGATCACCTGACCGCTGTCTGCCGGTCCACCGATCGCCCACGTTCCCTGCGGCGTGGGGGCCGGGTACAGGATGTCGGGTGCGGGAAGCCCGGGTGTGGCCTGGCTCTCGCGAACAGGGGGATCCGATCGAGCGGGGCGTCGACGCTGATCCAGGCCGGACCCGTCGCCCTCCGGCCGGGCATTCCCTGGGGGTCCACGTGTCTCAATCATCTGGAATAGGCAGGGACGGGAGCGGGTTCCCCGAGCGTGGGCCAACCGATCGTGCGCATTCCGGCGATTCCGTACACGCAGTCCGGAGGTTTTCGTACACTCCCGCTGCTGTAGATCGGAGGCCGTGTAGCGGCCGACGCTTGGGCCCTGTTTCCCCTCCTCGGTTGGTCGGTGGTCGTTGAGGCGTTGGGGATCCCGGGAGGGGTGGTCGTGTCCTCTTTCGGACCGGGGTGGTCCGGCGCCAGTGTGCCCGACGTCTTTGGGGATTGGAAGGACTCGTCGCTGCCCGCGTGTTCGGACCCCGGCGGGGTGGTCTGAAGATGGAGGACGACGGTGCGGTAGGTGTTTCGTGGTCATCGTCCCTCCTCGGCGCTGCTGGCGTCGTGAGCCGCGGATCTGTTGGTCGGTTTCGCTCCGCTCCAGCGACGCTCGCCGTTGCCGCGGGTGCTGGCCGTCCTCGATGCGGCGTCAGGGCGGCGCATTGACTCGCCATCGAGCTCGATGCGGTGCAAGTTTTGCAGCACCCGGTCGAGGACGGCGTCGGCGATGGTGGGCTCTCCCAGGGCGTCGTGCCACACGGCGATCGGCAGCTGGCTGGTGATGATGGAGCGGAGCCCGGCCTGGTCCTCGATGACCTCGAGGGCGTCGGCGGCTTGGTCGGGGGTGAGGGGCCGGAGGAGGAAGTCGTCGATCACGAGGACGTCGATGCGGGCCCACGACGCTGTGAGGCGTTGGAAGCGTCCATCGACGCGGGCGACGGCGTGCTCGTCGAGCATGCGGCTGGCGCGCAGGTATAACTCGGTGCGGCCCTGGCGGATGGCGCAGTTGCCAGGGCGCAGGCGAGGAAGGTTTGCCCACCCCGGTCGTAACGAACTTGTGTTCGTATCGCACGCCCCGTGCTGAGCCGCGCCGATAGCACTGCCTCCGCACTTTGCAGCGGGGTGTCCAAGACAACGGCGCGGGGGCGCCAGGCGCGCCCACGCGGCCCGCCGGAAATTTCGCGCCCTTTTCGCGCCCTCATCGGGCCCGTTCTGAGAAGACTTCTCACATTGGGCTCCCGCGGGGTATCCGCGGGGCGTCCGGCGGCGCTGGTCAAATGGCGCGTCCCGAACGGCTCAATCGGAGCGGAATGCGTAAATGTCACCGGGCGAACAAACGGGATGCTGCCCTACCCAACGGCGATGGTGGCCGGACCGGGGACGGGGTACCGACATGCGGCCGCCTGAGTTCCCGACCCCTCACTGCTCGACCCCATTGAGGGCGACTTGTGGACGCCCGGCGGTGCCGTACCGCTCGATGCCACGGTCGCCGTCCATGGGTCCGCCCATCAGGGGCATCTCCACCGGACGCACGTTCTTGGCCTGACCTGGACCGACGGCCACTTGGCGGACAATCAGTGGGCGGCGAGGCGCCCGAGGTGAAGCCGGCGCTGGAAGTC
>JBOGFO010000528.1:0-11365 GCA_050743445.1 Acidimicrobiia bacterium | reverse complement strand
ACCTGGCGCTGGTCGCCCTCCCGGTCCTGGCCCGCCGCCCCCTGGCCGCCGCCGGCCGGCGGCGGGCCGCGCTGCTCTCGGTGGCCACCGGCGCCGGGGCTGGGGCCTGCCTGGTGGCGAGCATCGTGGGCGAGCCGGTGGGTCTCTTTCAGCGGGCCGGGCTGACGCTGGTCGACATCTGGATCGTGACCATGGCGGTGGCCATCCTCCGGGACCGCCTCGGCGGGGAAGCAGTGGCGTCAGCCCAGGCGGATGAGGGCGTCCGCCGCTGACGCTGCGCTCGACACCTCACTCGTACCGCCCTTCTGGCGTTCCTGCGGAACGGCAGGTGTTCCGGAGGAACGCAAGAACACCTGCCGGCCGGCTAGGAGGCGCCGGTCAGGAAGTCGATGAGGATCTTCGCCGTCTCCTCGGGGAACTGGTCGATGAAGAAGTGGGCGCCGGGCAGGGTGGCGGTGGTGAGCCGCGCACACCGCTCGCCCCACACCTCGGCCATTTTGAAGGCGCCGTGCATGAACCCCTCCGACCCCCACAGGGCCAGCGTGGGGCACGGGATCCGCCGGTCGATGTCGGCGTCATCGTGGACGAGGTCGATGATCGCCGTCGCCCGGTAGTCGCTGCACGACCCGTGGATCATCTCCGGGTCACGCCAGCACCGCCGGTACTCGGCCACCATCTCGGGGTCGAGGTCGTCGATCGACGTCCGGCCCCAGGTCTCGAAGCACGTCTCGAAGAAGTAGTCGGGATCGGCACCGATGAGCCGCTCCGGGAAGGGCGCGGCCAGGGAGAGGAACCACCAGTGCCAGTAGGCGCCGGCGATGTGGCGGTTGGTCTCCGTGAACATGGCGTGGGTCGGGGCGATGTCGAGGACGGCGAGGGTCTCCACCACCTGGGGTGAGTCGAGCGCCATCCGGTGACCGGTGCGACCACCGCGGTCGTGGCCGATGACGTGGAACCGTTCGAAGCCCAGGTGACCCATCAGCGCCACCTGGTCGCGGGCCATCGTCCGGAAGGAGTAGGTGGCGTGGTCGGGCGAGTCCTTCGGCTTCGACGAGTCGCCGTAGCCCCGGAGGTCGGCGCAGACGACCGTGAAGCGCTCGGCCAGCATCGGCGCCACCCGGGCCCACAAGGCCATGCATTGCGGATAGCCGTGGAGGAGCAGGACCGGCGGCCCGGCGCCGGCGGTGCGGGCGTGGATGGTGACTTCGCCGACGTCGATCTGCTGTTCATCGAAACCCTCGAACATCGGCCCGGACCGTACTTGGTAGAGTGGCGTCATTCCCGTTTGGGAGGGACGCCTCGTTCGGGCAGACGCCGTAACACTGTCGCCCGTGCAGGCCTGACGCCTCTTCTGAGCTCGACGAAGAGGAGACGTCATGGCCGAGTCCACATGCCCGGTATGCGCAGGCGAAGTCTCTGGCATCGCGACCCCGAAGGGCCTGAGGCGAAAGCGTCACCAGCCGGTCCCGGACACTTCGACCGGTTACTGCATGACCTGCCACCTGGGTTTGAGGAAACGGGACGGAGCCTGGGGGACATCGTCCGACGGGCTCGTCACCTGAGCGGGCTCCGCGTCGCCGTTCTGGCCCCGATCTCCTGGCGGGTCCCGCCCCGCCACTACGGACCGTGGGAACAGTTCGCCTCCCTGCTGACGGAGGGGCTCACCGCTCGCGGTGTCGATGTCACCCTCTTCGCCACCGCCGACTCGCTGACGACGGCTCGGCTCTCGGCGACGGCGGCGCGCGGCTGGTCGGAGGACCCGACGGTCGATCCCAAGGCGGCCGAATGTCTCCACATCGCAGCGTTGTTCGAGCGGGCCGGGGATTTCGACCTGATCCACAACAGCTTCGACTTCCTGCCGCTCACCTACTCCGCGCTCGTCCCCACGCCGATGGTGACCACGATCCACGGGTTCTCCTCGCCCGCCATCCTCCCGGTCTACGAGCGGTACAACCGGCACGGCGCCTATGTGGCCATCAGCGACGCTGACCGGCACCCCCGGCTCGAGTACCTCTGCACATCCACCACGGGATCGACACGGATGCGTTCCCGCTCGGGACCGGGGGCGGTGGGTACCTGCTGTTCTTCGGACGGATCCATCCGGACAAGGGCCCCGCGCTGGCGGTCGAGGTGGCCCGCCGGGTGGGACTCCCCCTGGTGATGGCCGGGATCGTGCAGGACCAGCGCTACTTCGACGAGGAGGTGGCACCCCACGTCGACGGGCACCAGGTGCGCTTCCTCGGCCCCGTCGGGCCGGGCGATCGCCCCACGCTCCTCGGGGAAGCCGTCGCCCTGCTCCATCCGATCTGCTTCGACGAACCCTTCGGCTTCAGCGTGGTGGAGGCGATGGCCTGCGGCACACCGGTCGTCGCTTTCCGGCGCGGGTCGATGCCCGAACTCGTCGACAACGGCCGCACCGGGTACCTCGTGGATGACGTGGACTCTGCGATCGATGCTTTGCGCCGGGTGGAAGCCCTGGACCGGTGGGTGATCCGGCGCACGGCCGTGGACCGGTTCGGGCGCGATCGGATGGTCGACGACTACCTGTGCGCCTACGACAAGTTGCTGGCCACATGCTGACCGACGAGCAGCGGTTCCGGCTGGGGGTCAACTACTGGCCGGCGGAGAAAGCCATGGACTGGCTGCTGGACTACGACCCGGTGGCGACCCGACGCGACCTCCGACGGGCCCGGGCGGCGGGGCTCGACTCGGTCCGCGTCTTTGTTCGTTGGGCCGACATCCAGCCCGACGAGCGGAGGATCGATCCGGGCGTCCTGGGTCACGTCGTCGATGCGGGATGCCTGATCCGGGTAGGGCCGGCGCGCATCGGACCGGTAGCCCACCCAACCGAAGCGCCCGGATCCCCACGGATCAGCGCATGCACCCGCACGCCATCGGCGACAGCGCGGTTCAGCAGGTCGTTGATCCGCTGAGCGAACTCGGAGGCCTGGCGCTGAGCGGGGGTCAGGGCCTGGTGGACCTCCGATTCGATCTTCTCGGACACGCAGGTCCACCTGCCCTGGGACCGGGCATTGTGCCGCAGGATGCCAGGCGGTGCTGGGCGCACACTGCGTGTGTATTCTGTAGCAATGAACGCGGTGTTCGATTCATCCTGTCTGATCTCGTTGGCCCGGGCCGGGCTTTTGAACCTGGTGTCTCGGATTCCTGTCCGGGCCGTGCTCCTTGACGTGGTGTGGGCGGAGACTGTCGCTGCCGGACGGGCCGGCGGCTACGCCGACGCCGCGGCCTTGGAGGCGGCCTTCGCCGGCCACGAGCTGGTGGCGGCTCCCGCCGCGTCCCACGTTGACGCCGCGGTTTTGGCAGCAGCTGTCTCGGGTCCCGGCGCGCTGGTGGCCAATGACCTTGCTCTCGGTCGCAGGGCTCGGAACCTGGGCGTGACCTGGATCCGGACGGCCGACCTCGCCGTCATAGGTGTTGCCACCGGAGCGTTCGGCGCCGACGACGGGAAGGCGGCGATCATCTCGTTACGGGACAGCGGGCGGATGGCCGGCGATCTCGCCGCCGCCTATCTCGAGGAAATGGAGCACTTCGGTGGGTGAGACGGCCCGGGTCAACGCCACGATGGACGCCGAGCTGCTGGCCCGACTCGACGCCTTCGCCGCCAGGCGCTTCGAGGATCGGTCGACAGCGATCCGCCAACTCCTCGATTTCGCGCTGCGGGAGCTGGCCAAGCGCGACGCGCTCGAGGCCTACCGGGCCGGACGGCTCACGCTGCGCGAACTCGGCCGGGCGCTCGGGCTCGAGCCATGGGCGACCGCCGACCTCCTGAACGCGGAAGGGGTGGCGGCAGCCCAGGGGAGCCGGGAGGAGACCGCAGCCGCCATGCGTTCCCTGATCGAATCGCCGGCCCCGGCCCGGTCTCGGCGCCGGCGCTCCTCGTAGGGGAACCAACCGGGACGCGGCGCGTACCACCTCGAGGGCGACGTTGGTCAGTGGTCACTCGGCCCAGCGCATTGTCAGGGGGGGACGGGCGACGCCCGCGGGCGGTCGCCGGCCTGAGCCTTACTGGGCCTGGGTGTCGCCCGCTGCGACCAGGACCGACCGGACGACGCCGCCGTCGTTGTAGGAGGAGTACTCCTCGCCCTCCGGTTGTGTGTACGCGCCGTAGGTGGCGAGCGGCCTCAGCTGGCGTGACGTTCGACGTACTCCTCCAGCGCCTCCCGGCTCACGTCGGCCAGGCGGCGGCCCTGGGCATCGGCGATCGACTCGAGGGCGGCCCGCACCTGGCTCGGCACGCGAACGGTCAGGCTCGGAGTGCGCACCTCCCGCCGCTCACCGACGGCGGCCCTGGTGCCGGGCGAGGGCCCGCTCGGCGATCTCGGCTGCCAGGTCTTCCGTCAACCGACGGCCGTCGGCGGTGGAGAACTCCTCGTGGTCGAGGTCGACGTCTGGACCGATCGGCCCGAGCTCGATCTTCTTGCGGCGGCTCATGACGTCTCCTTCCGGTAGTGCGTCGGCATGACGTGGATCACCAGGAAGCAGTCCGGCTCTCGATGGCGACGATCTCGAGCTCACGACCCCGTTGGTCGTCCCCCACCCACACGAGCCTCGTTTCCCCCGTGATCGGGTCCGCCCCGAAGTCAATCGGGAGCGGTGACCATGACGTGGTAGGCGTGAGCCTTCCCGATCCGGTGCCGGCGACTGCCTCGGGTGAACCGGATCTGGTTCACGCATCTATTGTGTCAGACACAAACTAGGTGGCGCTGCAGTTTCTCGACAACCGCCCGGCGAACGCGCGGAGTGCGCCTTCGCTCACCAACTGGTGGTCAGGTCCGACCACCACAGACCGGTCATCGGGCGTCGGCGGATCGGCGCCATGGATGATGAACGCGTTGAGTTCGCCGCGCCCGAAGCGGACGGGCACGACTGGCGGTGGGACCGCACCGAAACGGTCGCCGGACATGCTGCGGTCGAGCTCGTCGCGGCCGCGGCGGTCGTGGTCGATCCAGCCGCAGAGGAACTCGAGGATCTCGCCGAGTTCCCAGGGCGCTTCGCCGGGCAGGGTCACGGGAGCGACATCGTCGTGGATCATCGGCCGAATCCCTCCCAGGCGCTGGTGCCGGGCTGGGCGGAGTAGGTCTCGTCGGCCCGGACGAGGTCCTCGGCGGGGCGGCCGCCTTCGAGATGGTTGACGATGGAGGTCAGGTCGCCTTCGCCGAACCGGCCGGCCAGGGCGGCCATCCCAAGGGCCCGGTCGACCGGCGCCGAGCCGACCAGGGCGGCCAGTTCGACGGCCTGGGTCATCTTGATCCGGATGCGGGACACGCCGGTGGCGCAGGCTTCCCGCAGCCACCGCTCGGCCCCATCAACGAGCACCAGGAAGCCCCGTTCGAGGTTGTCCCGGGGACGCAGCGGCCGGACCGGCGGGCCGTTACCGGCCGGGTGGTCGGGATAATGCTCATCGAGGATCTGCGGGTGGCCGGGGGTCGACAGCTCGTGGCGGGCGATCTCGGCCAGGCCCTTCGGGGTGCGGGCCACGATCACGAGCTCGTCGCCGTGGACCCGGCACCACACCTCCCGGCCGACATAGGCCTTCGGCGTCGAGTAAGGGACGCAGCCCCAGCGGATGGTCTGGTCGTCGCGGACCAGGCGGGTCTCGCCCAGCGCAGCGGTGTAGGGCTCGTCGGGCAGCGGGTGGAGATGGCCCCGCTCCTCGACCAGCATCTCGGCCGGGGGGCGGCGGGTGGCGGTGTGCGGCCGGGCGTTGACCTCGTCACAGAAGGCTTCGCAGGCCGCCTCCAACGCGGCGAACGTCGGGTAGGCGTCGAGCAGGTTGGCGTCGGTGGGGACCAGGTCGGCCTTGGCGACCCGCACCGTGGCCTCGGAGCCGCCCTTGGTCTCGGGGTCGTAGGGCCGACACGTCTCGACCACCATCCCGTAGTGGCGACCGGCGGCCACGATCTCGGCGTGGCGCTGGGGGATCCCGGCCACGAACCCGACCGTGATCGTCCGTTCGTTGTCCGTCAGCGCGTAGGTTGGGGCCGCCCCGATCCGCCGCAGGGCGGCGTCCAGACAGGCCAGCAGCGTCCCCAGCGTCCGGTCCCAGGTCGGAAGCACGATCCGAAACCGGGACCACGCCAACCAGACGCAGAACAAGCACGTCTTGCGCCCGCAGATCACCGGGCCGTCGGCCCAGTCGATGCAGCCACATCCCCGGCTCGAGGATCCACGGCCGATAGGTCCGGCGCCGGCCGGCCTCGAAGGCGTCCTTGGCCTCGGCCACCGCCCGGCGGGTCGTGCGCTCGTCGCCGGCGAAGCCCATCGGGACGATGTGGCGGTCATGCACGACGTCAGCCCGGATCTTCCCCGAGCTGCGCTCCACCAGCTCCTCGATCTTCTCCAGGAACGGGTCGATCAGCCGGGGACGACGAGGACGCTCGAAGGGGTTCCCCCCGGCCTCCCGGATCGCCACCCAGCGCTCCACGGTCTTCGGGTCACAGCCGGCCAGCTGAGCGGCCGACCACGGACAGCGGGTCAAATCAAACGCGGCATAGATATCCATGATCTCCTCGGCAGACTTGGTCACGGTCCTCCTCGGTGGGGAACTCGCAGGGCTTGGCAGCCGGCGAGGAAACCCCACCAGGAGGGCCGTAGTGGTGGACTGAACCGGAGATCCGCTGTCCGCCGACCAGGATTTCTGCTGTCCGTCAGCCGGGAGGCTCGTGTCCGTCTACCGGGAGTATCCGCTGTCCGTTCTCAGGCGGACGGAAGCAGAGCGGCAGCCCACTGAGTCACGACCTTGGCTGGATGACCTGATTAAGGGTTTCGATACTCGGTATCGCACTGGCCGCCTGGTCAAGCCAGTTTCGAAGAGCAAGAGTTTGTTTCGACGTCACCTCGGTTATAGGCAAGGAGCCAGCCCCGGGCCAACTCGCGTTCCGCTTCGTCTTCGGCGGCGACGGCGACGGCGTACCGGATCATTGCCTCTTCCCCGCCGGCGTCCTCCACCGGCCAGACGAATCCTGCGAGGGGCGCCACCGTCTTGAGGCCCGTGCGGTGCCCGGTGATGAACAGGGAATCGAAGACCTTGAGAATGTCCACCCACTCATCACAGCAAAGAAACTCGTCGCCTTGCCCCTCACAGCAGCTTGCGGAAAAGAGGGACCTATCTGGGTTCACCAGGGCGACGAGCCGTCCTCCGTGGAGCTGAAGTCGCTGGCGAAGTCGAGGCCGATTTCCAGGGGCGCCATGCCGTCGAAGGAGTTGTCCGCGACCTCGAACCGCTGGTCTTGCCAAGTGAAGGACCACACATCGAGGTGACAAGCCATCATCGATTCGGGGTTCGGTTCGATGCCTCCCAAGTAGCTCACCTCTCCGAGGACTTCCTGGAGGAACGCCTCCACTGATCCGTACTCGTCCCGGACCCCGTGCAGCGCGTACTCGAGATCCGGCACATCGTCGGTGGGCACAGGGTCGTCCAGCTGTGACCATCTCCCAAACATCCGAGACGTGAGTAGCTCGACCGCCGTCTGCCGGGGCATCTCGTCATAGCCTCGTGCCCGTCCCACCGCGAAGAGTCCACGCCCGAGGGCGTCGGCGTACACCTCGATCAGCGACGAACCGACGGCGCGACCGGTGCCGAACCACTCGGCCAGTCGTCGATCGACGGCGGAGGCGAAGACGTCCAGGTCGTCGTCGGAGATTTCCACCGGTTCCTCGCCGGCGCTCTTCTCGTCAGTCATGCTTGGATGGTTCGCATGTCTGGCACGTCCACGGGCGTCGCCTTCGGCTCAGAGGGCATCTCGCACGACCCACCATGCGACCTTGCGTTCGTTGGCTGTTTCCACCATTCCTTCGCGGAGGCGTCGGAGGATACGGCGGGCTGACTTCACCGTGACCCGGAGCTCGCCGGCGAGGTCGTCGGCCAGCTCTCGGAGATCCTCGTCGTCGAGGTCGCCGATCTCCCGGTAGAGCAGGTCGGTGTCCCAAGGGCAATGGTCGTACTGAGCCGCCTCCTGGGCAAGGACGTCGCGCATCTTGTCGGGGGCGTCGACGGCGAGATAGGTCTGGACGTAGCCGTAGCCGTAGGCGATGTCCCCTCGTGCCGCGTTCACGAACATCTGCTGCCGGCCGGCGGCGTCGCCGTAGCGATAAGAGAAGGAGACGTGGAAGCTGTCGTACATGCCGTCTTCGTTCCAGTCGTACGTGTAGACGGCGTCACCGAAGCGGAAGGCGTTCACGCCCGCCGCTCCGCCCGAGGTCATGCTCAGGCCGGTGTAGTCGCAGGAGATGAGCACCTCGGCGTCGCAGAAGACGGTGTCGACGAGTTCCCAGACCCGTTCGACCGTGGTGCCGTCGTCGAACGGACTACCCGCCTCGTCCCGCTCGAAGCGGCCGTCCGGCCACCACCCGGCGGGGAGGGCGCCGTGGGCGAGACGCCCGTCGACCGTCCCAGACTTGGGAGTGAGGGCGTCGAGGCCGGCGTCGTACGCCGCTTCCAGGATCGAGGGGAGGTAGTCCTCGGCCTCGAGGCCTTTGGAGAGAGCCTGGTCGAAGGCGGCACGAGCGGCCTGGTCCTGCTCGGGCATCGGGGTGGGAGGCGTGGCGAGCTCCTTGGCGTTGGGGATAGGTCCGTGGCGGAAGACGGCCGCCCCGGGGTCGCTGGGATCGTCGAAACCCGCGTCGTAGGCGGCCTCGGCTTCTTCGCCGCTGAAGCCCGCAAGGACCCAGGGGAGGGCCTCCTCGACTTCCAGCCATCCGAATCCTGCGGCCCGGTCGGAGTCGACTCCCGCCGCGGCCCACGCCTCCGCTTCGGCGAGGCTGAAGCACTCCGCGTAGAAGTAATCGAGGAGGTCGTCGTTCCAGCGCTCGGCGCGCTCCGGCGTCAGCTCGTTGTAGAGCCAGTGGGCGACGACCTCGGGATCGGTGAACCCACGTTCGATCCACTCCGCTATCTCGGCCAGCGGGGTCCCCTCCCGGTAAACGGAGAAAGCCGGCGAGCGAAGGAACGGCTGCAGGTCGGCCTGGATGCGACCCGAATCGAACCAGGCGACGAGGTCGTCGGGGTCCTCGTAGCCGGCCCGAACAAGGGCCGCCACGGCGTCGTGGCCGTGCCGGCGGTGGAGTTCTATCCAGGCGGTCACGGTCCCGTGCCACGCCGGTGATCTTTCCGTGAGCGAGCCGAGCGCGGCCTCGGCGACGGCCTTGCGGGGACCGTCGAAGGTGACTCCCTCGGGTGCGAGCGTCACGATGACCCCGCCGCTGTCGGGCACAAGCACGGTAACCGCTGGGGTCGTCATGATGTCCTCCCCGACTGCCGGTCACACGCCACCATGTGTTCGGCCCGGCGGGTGATCGACAGGCACCGCCCTCCGGACACGCGCAGAATCGACCAGCGTTCCTGGACGTCGGCGGGGTGGCCGACAAGCGGGGAAAGGGCAGACGCGTCGTGGTGCCAGTAGCCGCGGAACCCGTCCGGGAAGCGGACACCGAGCAGGTTCCCGGCGGCGGCGACGATGGTGCCGCGCACCACCGTGGCCGGGTCTCCAGCTGAGCGGTTGGCCTGGATCCAGTGGACGTGGTGGCCGCCCCAGTAGCCCTGGCATCCCTGCCCATAGCTCGGTGGCGGGCTGCCGCGCGCAACATGGAGGGCGGCGAGTTCGACCGCGTCTTCGGGGGCGATGGAGGGCCTGGCGAGCGTGGCGGCCACCCGGGCCACCTCCGCGCACCGACACGGTTCGGCGCCGAGGGCGGCGAGGACCGCCTCGGCCAGGTCGTCCACCGGCTTAGCGGCCCGCACGTGGAAGGTAGCGGTGCGGTCCTGCCCCAAGACGATGGAGATGTCGTGGAGTCCGCCCCGGCAGGCGACCCGAACGGTGCGCTCGCCGGGGGTCATGCCGACTCCCTGACGGGAACCGTTACCGCGGTAGCCCATGCCGGCGGTGCCGGCGGTGCTCCCGAGGGGCCTAGGAGGGCGACGATGACGGGCATCGGTGGACGCGCCGAAGGCCACGAGGTATAGCCGTCGGTCAGGACGACGACGAGGCCGGGGCGGGGCCTGAGCCGGGCCGCTGCGGTTAAGCCAGGTCCGAGGGCGGTACCGCCGCCGCCCGGCAGGGTGACGCGGCGCCAATCGGTTGCGCGCACCGAAGCATGGACCTCGGTGTCGCAGGCGAGCACCGTAACTGCGGTTCCGGCTGCTCGCAGGATGCCTTTCACTTCGCCCATCGCGGCGTCGAGAAGGGTGTCGTCCATGCTGGCGGAGGTGTCCACCACCACGGCTATCTCGAGTGTCGGGCGGCAGAGGGACGGCAGGACCGCGCCGCCCGTGGTGCCCGCCCGGCGCGATGGGCGGCGCGAGGTCCAATCTTCGGCGCCCGAGGCGGTGCGGACGGCGCTGACCAGGAGGAACCGCAGCCGGCGGCGCCAGTCGAACGTCGGCTCCAGCACCTGCCGCGACCAGCGGGCGAGCCCGGCTGGAACATTGCCATGGCCGGCCACGGCGCTGGCGACCAGTCGCCGAAGGGTGGCGACCTCGGCCGGTGTCACCCCGGAAGTTTCCGACCCGTCGCCCTCAGCGGTGCCGGGCGCCGGCAGATCCCACGGACGGGCCGGACCGCCAGCCCCGCTGCCACAGTCGATGCCATTGGGCTCCGACGGGTCGCGCGCGGTGGCCAGATACTCTTCGGCCAGCCCATGTCGTCGACAGCCGAGGGTCTCGGGGAGGATAGGCGCCCCCGGAAGCGGGAGCCCGGCATCGACCAAGTCGTCGTTGATCTCGGCGTCGGCGGCGGCGTTCCACGCCGGTGACCACCCGTCGGGTACTCCGACGGCCCGCCCCCGTCCGGCGTGGTCACGTAGCAGGTGGTTCACCTCGTGGACGAGCACCGCGCCGAGCTCTTCGACCGCCCAACCCTGGACGATGTCCGGATCGACGTAGAGACGCCAGGAGGTGTCGACGGCCAGGGTGCCGAGCCGAGGGGACTCGACCGGAGTGAGGGCAAACAGGCCGGCGGCGAAGTACGGCATCTGGTGCACCGCCCACAGCCGGGCGGCGACCAGCTTGGCCGGAGCCAGCGCACTGGCGGCTTCAGTCATGGCGAAACCCGACCAGGAGGCCGGCCCGGGACAGGATAGGAGCGAGCGCCGCCGCGGACACCGGAGCCGCCGCGCCCGGTGGGGCGGACAACGCTAATGCCCTGGCTGCGGCCGCTGCCACGTCCGGCGCCTGCTGTGCCGCTCGCCCGATGACCGCGAAGGCAGCCTCCCAGCGGTCCACGGTGGGTTGAGCACCCACGGCGGCGGCGATCGCCTGGAGGAGGGCATAGAGCCGGTCGCCCCGCTCGGGTAGCCGCACCGACGCTGGGTCGGCCAGCACCTCCTCCGGGTCGGGGAGGTCGAGGGC